>JAEEVB010000031.1 GCA_016287065.1 Muribaculaceae bacterium | reverse complement strand
AGGTGAGCAGTGAGGGCTTGGACTCGGTGGGCTTGGTGAAGTTCATGGTGAGTGACACTAGAGGCCGCACGTCGTTACCCTGGGCATCGATGTGCTGGTCGCGGAAGTCGGTCATCCAAGCACCGCTCTGCTTGGTTTCGCGCGGGTAGAAGTCGGTGTAGAGCATGCCCAGGAACTGACCGTCGGTATCGAGCACGTCGTAAACGAGCATATCGGGGTCAAACACCGGGGCCTCGTGGTTCTTAACAAATTGAATGCCATAGAGGCGGGTGGCGAGGCTGAAAACGCCCTTGATGACGTTGCTCAACTCGAAGTAGGGACGCAACTGCTCATCGTTGAAGTGGAATTTGTGGTCTTTGAGTAGATTGGCATAGTAGGAATAGTCCCAAGGCCTGAGCTCAAAGTCGTTGCCTTCGCGTTGGCGAGCAAAACGTGTCAGTTCGTCGATCTCGTTGTTGAGCGCTGGCATGTAAGCGTCGTGCAGACGGGTGAACATGTCGAAGACATTCTCTTTGTTCAGTGCCATCATGTCCTTCAGGTGATAGTCGGCATAGCACTTATAGCCCAATAACTGGGCAACTTCGAGACGAGTGTTGGCTATTTGCTGAATGACGTCGACGTTAGAAAACTCGCCAGTGGTGCATTGTGTGTTGTACATCATGTAGAGTCGTTCACGCAGATCGCGGCGAGCGGAGTATTTCATGAAGGGCTGGTAGCTGGGTGCTCGCAGGGTGATGAGAAACTCGCCTTGGCGTCCTTTGGCCTTGGCAGCCATTGCAGCAGCTTCGACTGTGCTCTCGGGCAGACCGTCGAGGTCGTCTTTCGATAGCCACAACTCGAGGCGTGCCATCTCTTTGAGGGTGTTTTGCTCAAATTTCACCTTGAGTTGAGCCAGCCGTTTTGACAACTGCTTGAATTGCTCCTTCTTGTCGGCAGGCAGCGCTGCGCCACAGTTGATGAAAGCATCGTTGGTGCGCTTGAGCAGCATGGCGTCTTCGGGGGAGTGCAGCTTGGGGTCGAAATGCTCGTTAACATACTTGATGCGTTCCCAGAGTTTCTCGTTGAGGGTGATTTCGTTGGAGTGAGCGTCGAGCACAGGCATGAGTCGCTCGGAGATGGCGAGCAGCTCGTCGTCGGCATTGGCTGAGAGAAGCGGGAAGAAGACGCCAAGCACCCGTGAGAGCATCTGGCCGCTACGCTCGAGAGCCACGACGGTGTTCTGGAACGTGGGCGGCTCGGGATTGTCGATGATTTGCTGTATTTCGTTGTTGTGCCTGCTGATGGCCTCGGTGACTGCGGGCTCGAAGAGGGCATTGTTGATGCGGTTGAATGGGATGGCTCCGTGATTGAGGGTGAATGGAGCAAAAAAGACGTTATCGTTGCTCATAATGGGGTTATTGTTGATTTTGTTGTGCGTTCTGGAAGAAGATGTAGTCGCAAATGAGGGGCAGTGTGGCCGGGTCAATGCCTTTACTCTCAAGAATCTTGGCGTCGGCAAAGAAGGCATGAGAGAACAAGTCGAGCTTGCCCTCGAAGGCATGAATGGCATTGAGATAATGCGGCAATGCTTCGGTGAGTCCCTTGCTGCACAGGACGAGGTGGCCCAGGTTGAGGTGATCGTGAGCTGTGGCAGTTTTACTGTCGAGAATCTTATTATAATAGTTCAGGCTCTGCTCAAAGTCGCCTTTCAGGAACGAGCACCATGCGATGGGGCGCCATGAACGATGCTTCTTGGTGTCGAGGTAATCTACTTTATAATAATACTTCAGGGCCTCGTCGATTTGTGCCGTTTCGAGGTAATAGTGCCCGATGTTGAGGCAGGTGGAGACATTATCGGGTTTCAGCTCATAGGCTTTCAGAAAATACTCAAAGGCTTTTTCGTTGTTTTTCAATGCCTTGTAGCAACTGGCGATGTGCTGCAGATTCCAGAGGTCGGTGTCGTTGGTGAGGTCGTACTTCAAATAGTAGTCGATGGCCTTGGAGTATTTACCCTGCACCTGATAGGCAAAGCCTATCTTTTGGTAGATGAGCAGATCGTTGTCGTTCCAGTTGTCGAGCAGATAGCGGTAATGGCTGATGGCATCGTTGTAAAAATTGTTCTTGAAATAAAACTCTGCCACGAGCGAGATGGAATCCTTGTCTTGAATGAATGGCCCGATGAGTGGGATGTTGATGAGATTCAGGTCGGTGTCGAATATGGCCGGGAAATCGCGTCGACGGGAGTAGAGCTTGAAAAAGCGGTAAAGGTCCTGCACATACTGATTGATGAGTCGGTCGCGTTTGGCGACGGGATTGTCGGCGGACTCGCTTGCCATTTCCTTGAGCTGTTCGGCCTGTGCATTGAACTGGCTCTGCATGAGTTGCTGCTGGTTCTCGGGCATGGTGGCAAGAGAGAAACACAGCGAGTATTTGTCACTGTCGCACAGCACAGGTGCCGACGCGATGAGTGCGCTGAGCAACTTGCTGCCGCCGGCAGGGTAGGCGGCTCTGACCATAGAATGATTAGAGTCGTAGGGGAGGAACCAGTTGGCCAAGGTGTTGAAGAAGGGGAATGACTTGAGATGCGAGAAAGCCGAGATGAAAACGTCGCCCCCCTCGAACTGCAACTCGTTGAGTTCTTCCATCTTTTTTGCGATTCCAGAATTCTCGAGCCATTCTTGCCACTCGGGATTGGCCTCAAGGTCGAGGATGTCGGTGGAGGATGCTTTGCCTTTGATTTTATTCAGTATGTCGGGCTTGATTTTCATTAAGTTAGGCATCAAGTCTTCACGCATTAGTTTAGTGATATTCTCGGTGTTACGTGACCTGATGAGGCGAATGAAAACCGACTTGATGTCGGAGGTGAAAGCGGGTTGCTGTGAGGCGTTGTCGAGCATGGCATGAACCTGCGATGAGAAATGCTTGCGATCTTGATGCAGATACATGGAGATAACGAAGGCGGTGATGGCCCTGATTTGCACTTCTTGAACGCTGCAGTTGCAATAAGCATCGAGTAGGAGCGTCAGTTTCTGTTCGTCGAAGAATTTGCATGTGCCCAAGAATAGGGCAGAGACGAAGACGGCCTTAGCCTGCCACTCGACATCGGGCGAGGAAAACACCTCTCTCATGACAGCGGCATCGCTAGATGAAATGGGGAAAGAGCACCATACCTTATTAAATATGTTGACAACTGTTCTTTCGCGTTGTTCGAGCACGCTATTGATGGCAGCCTGATTTTGTGTGCCCTCGTCGACCGACTGAAGCAGTTCGAGCCTGTTTGTGAGATTCTTATACTGCTCTACGAGTTCTGACAGATTGACTTGTCGCAATGCCTGAAAGCGTGTGAAGAAGAAGTCGAACGAGTCGTTCTGCGAGAGGTGGATGATGCACTTGTCGCGCAGCGTGTAGATTTTAGAGATGATGCTGACGAGCATCTTTTGCTGTTCGGGGTCGGCTGCGCCAGTTGCAAAGAACTGCAGCAGATAACTATAGGACGTCTTGATTTCGGTAAATTCGTTGTTGAACTCATAGACAGCAGCTGCGTCGATGAATCGCTTGAGCACGTCGAGTGCCTCGTGGATGCGGTTTTCAGGTAGCAACACATCCATCTGTTTCTTATGAAGTTGAATTTCTTGAAGATTCATATTTAAATATTTAAATAATAAATAGAGAGCAAAAATCGTGCTAAATAACAAATAAAGTGGGAAAAGATTCCATAAAATGAAATAAATAATATAAATTTGCAGAAAAAAGAAGATATTATGGTAATACAGAGAATTCAGACGCTTTACTTGCTGATTGCATTGGTTATGATGGTGGTCTTTGCATTTTTGACCTCTTTCTCGTTTGATGTTGCCGGTAGTGAATACATGGTTGGAACCCTTTCTACCGGAGTTGCCGGCAAAACATCGATTCACCTTCTCATGTCGTGCCTGAATGGGCTGGTTGTTGTGTTGACAGTTATAGCGATATTCAGCTACAAGAACCTGAGATTGCAGAAACGGTTGTGCGGTATCAGCATTATTTTGCTGATTGCTTTGCTGATATCAATTGGTGTGATGATTCTGGGTGCAACCGACGAACAGAATTTGAGCATTGACATCAGCAATGTTCTGCCTGTGGCTTCGCTATTGTTGCTGTTCTTGGCTCATCGCGGCATTACAAGAGACCAGCGGATACTGAGCGACAGCGCCCGCATCAGGTGATTGCGAGGCAATCGGTTTAAATCAGGAACTCATTATCGGCCTGCTTCCAGTTTTTCTTTCAGGAACTTTCCTGTAAAGCTGCTGGGGCAGGCTGCTATTTGCTCAGGGGTTCCGGTTGCCACAATTTCTCCGCCACGGTTGCCGCCGTCGGGTCCGAGGTCGATTACGTGGTCGGCACACTTGATGACGTCGATGTTGTGCTCGATGATGATGACTGTGTGCCCGTTGTCGACAAGTCGGTTCAAAGATTCCATCAATTTGTTGATGTCGTGGAAATGGAGTCCCGTGGTAGGTTCGTCGAAGATGTAGAGTGTGCTGTTGTGTTTCTCTCCTGCCAGATATGATGCGAGTTTCACTCGCTGATTTTCACCGCCAGAAAGTGTTGAAGATGATTGCCCGAGTTTGATGTAACCGAGTCCTACATCCTGAAGGGGCTTCAGCCGTGCGACAATTCGCTTTTCGTTCTGTTTGTTCTCTTGTGAGAAGAATTCGATGGCTTGATTGACAGTCATCTCGAGGATGTCGTGGATGTTCTTGCCACGATAAGTGACTTCGAGCGCGTTGTGATTGAATCGCTTGCCGTGGCATGTCTCGCAGGTGAGCACGATGTCGGCCATGAACTGCATCTCGATGGTGACGGTACCCTCGCCCTTGCAGTCCTCACATCGTCCACCCTGTGAGTTGAACGAGAAAAAGCCAGGGCCGTACCCCATCTGCTTTGAGAGCTGCTGGGCTGCATAGAGCTGGCGAATCTCGTCGAAAGCCTTGAGGTAGGTGGCAGGGTTGCTTCTTGTGGACTTGCCGATGGGATTCTGGTCGACAAATTCCACATTCTTGATCATGTCGAGGTCGCCTTCGAGTGCAGCTACAGCTCCCGGTGAGTCGACGGCAATGTCGAAGTGGCGTGCCAGGGACCGATAGAGTACGTCATCGACAAGAGTGGATTTACCCGAGCCGCTCACGCCTGTGACTACGGTCATGACATTCAGCGGGAAACGCACATCGATGCCTTTGAGGTTGTTTTCGGCCGCGCCTTTCACCTCAATGAAGTTGCTCCATTTGCGTCTGGTTTTGGGAACTGGGATAGAAAGTGCCCCCGTGAGATACTTGGAAGTGTAGCTACGTTCGCTGCTATGCAGCTGGCTGACCTCACCTTGGTAGACTACCTCGCCTCCGAGACGCCCGGCTTCGGGGCCAATGTCGATAAGGTAGTCGGCAGCGCGAATGATTTCCTCGTCATGTTCCACTACCACCACAGTGTTGCCTCCTTCTTTGAGCTGGCGCAGTACTGAAATGAGTTTGTGCGTGTCGCGTGAATGAAGGCCGATGCTGGGCTCGTCGAGAATGTAGACCGACCCCATGAGTGAACTGCCCAAGGATGTGGCGAGATTGATGCGCTGACTCTCGCCGCCCGACAATGACGAGGAGCGGCGGTCGAGAGTGAGATATCCGAGTCCAACATCAACAAGATATTGCAGCCGGTGCTTGATTTCGGTAAGCAGTCGTTTTGTAATGATTTGCTCGTTTTCGGTGAGTTGTAGCTCATTGAACCATGTGGCCAAGCGTTCGATGGGCATGTGCACAAGGTCGGCAATGGTCATGCCATTGATTTTCACATATAGGGCTTCGGGTTTCAGTCGAGAGCCATGGCAGTCAGGGCAATCGGTCTTGCCTCGGTATCGAGCGAGCAGCACGCGATATTGAATGGAGTAGGATTTGCTTTTGATCCAGTTGAAAAAGCCGTTGATTCCGGGAAAGCCATCGGCCCCATCCCAGAGCAGCCGTTTCTGATCTTCGGTGAGCTGGAAGTAAGGCTTGTGTATGGGGAAATCATAACGCGAAGCGAGGTGAATGAATTCTCGTTTCCACTCGCTCATGACATTACCGCGCCAACACATGACTGCATCGTCGTAAACCGACAAAGACTTGTTGGGTACCACAAGGTTCTCGTCGACCCCCATGATTTTGCCGAATCCCTCACAAGTGGGACATGCGCCAATAGGATTGTTGAAATTGAACATGAGGTCGTTAGGTTCTTGGAAAGAGATTCCGTCGGCCTCAAATTTCTTAGAGTAGGTGTGGTAGTGGCGGTTGTTGTTATTGTCGATTACCATGAGTGTGCACTCGTCTTTCCCTTCGTAAAAAGCCGTTGACAGGGAGTCGAGAATGCGCATGTCGTCGTCGTGAGTTGCAGTTGTGATGAAGCGGTCGATGAGCAGGTGGTGGTTGAAATGCTCTTCGTCGATGCCATTAGCCAGCACTTCGCTGATGGGCATAAAACGGCCATCCAGCTCCAGTCGTGAATAACCGCCTTTAGCGAGCACCTCGAGTTGTTGGGCGATGGTGCGTCCTCCTTGTGGCAAGACGTTGCACAGCAGTGCCATCTTGCAACCGGGAGGATAGGAATAGATGGTGCTCATCACGTCTTGTGAAGTGTGCTTCTTGACGATGTTGCCCGAGATGGGGGAGTAGGTGATGCCGATGCGGGCAAACAGGAGTCGCAAGTAGTCGTAGATTTCAGTAGACGTTCCCACTGTGCTGCGGGAATTGCGTGTGTTCACCCTTTGCTCAATGGCTATGGCCGGCGGTAATCCCTTGATGTAATCGCACTCGGGTTTTGTGAGTCGGCCCATAAACTGCCGTGCGTAGGAAGAAAGACTCTCGACATAGCGTCGTTGCCCTTCGGCATAAAGCGTGTCGAACGCAAGTGAGGATTTACCCGAGCCAGAAAGCCCCGTGATTACGATAAACTTGCCGCGTGGCAGGTTCACATCGATGTTCTTGAGGTTGTTGACTCTGGCTCCTTTTATGATGATGCAGTCTTTTTCCATTTGTCGATTGAAATAAGCTACAAAGTTAACATAAGTTCGCATAATGAACAAATCAGGTTAAAAAATATAGGTATAATTTGTTTTGTTCGATTTTATTATATAATTTAGTGGTCGAAATCAAAAAACGATTATTTATCTATTAACATTTAAAATAAGAATTACTATGAACGTTAAACCTATTCACATTGTGATGGCAGTAGTGGGCGGCGTGCTCGCAGGTGCCACAGTGGGTTTGCTTTTTGCCCCCGAAAAGGGATCGGAAACCCGCACCAAAATTGCATCGATGCTCAAGAAAAGAGGCATCAAGCTGAAAGATGATGATATGTCGGAACTGGTTGATGACATAGCAAGAGAAATTGAAAAAGACTGATAACCCCCTAAACAAATTAGAAAGATGAAATCGTTGTTATATGCATTCCTTGGTGGCACTATTGTGGGTTGTGGCATTGCTCTGCTGTTTGCTCCAGCCAAAGGCGAAGAGACCCGTAAACGCATCAAGGACTTACTGAAGAAGAAAGGTATTGACTTCACCGACGACGAGGTGGAGCGCCTGGTTGACCAGATTAGTGCTCAGGTAGAGCAGTAAATCTCACCCCTTAAAATTGTCACTGACAAAATGACATAACGTATCACACATGGCAAGGAATTGCCATGTGTGATTTAAATGGTTATAATATGAATGATGTAGATTACGGCAAACTGTGGCAGTCGTTTCTGAGTCATCTGAAACTTGAGGTTGACTACACGAAGCTCAGCGCTGCCGAAAAGACCTCGATATTGCTGTCAAGAATATTTCTTGTGGCAATAACCATAGTGTTAGGCATGAGTGCCTTGCTTTTTCTGGCATTTTCGCTTGCACATGTGATAATCAGCGCCACAGGAAGTGCCGTGCTGGCCTATTTGATTGTGGCCTTGATACTTTTGATCATTCTATTGTGTATCTATGCGTTCAAGAAGCAGCTCATTCTTGATCCTGTAGCACGATTTGTATCGAAGTTATTCCTTTCACCCGACGATAAAGACAAATAAACGATGGAGAAGATACAGAACATAAATGTTGATCCCTCACAAAACGAGTGGAAAGGATACACGCTTGATGAGTTGCGCTATCGCCGTGCACTGTCGCTGGTGAAACGCGAGATAGGGCGCAATCAGTTGATGAACTCGGTTAATGATGTGAAGACCCGAGTGTCGGACAACGGTATCAGAGGTCTGATGGCGAATAATTCGCTCATGAAGAAAATGAAGTTGACAGACTATGTGCTACTGGGCTTCAAGTTGTCGAATGTATTTTATAAATTATGGAGAAGGAACAAGCGATAAGAGCAGTTACCAGTTGTGCTGAAAGTTTGTTCCTTGCTCCTTGAACGAGTTTATGATGCTCTTGAAAATGACGGTTTTTGGCCGTCGGTTTGAATGAAATCTACAAAAAAAGCACAAAAAATTTGTGAATTTATAATTTATTTGTAATTTTGCAGCGTAAACATTAATAACTATTAAAATCAAATTGCCTATCGACGTGACCATTACTTACTAACCAACAAGTACATAGTAATGAAAAATTTAAAGGACGAAAGCGATGAACGACTGATATCGCTGTATGTCGATGGGTGTAATGCTGCTTTTGACGAGCTACTGGAGCGTCACAAGCAGAGTGTCTATTCCTATATTCGTTATACGGTGAAAGATGACGTTCTCGCCGATGATTTTTTTCAGGAAACGTTTATCAAAGCCATTACCACCATTAAACAAGGGCGCTACTACGAGAACGGGAAATTCGTGGCATGGATCATGCGCATAGCGCACAACCTCATAGTTGACCATTTTCGTCAGGAAAAACTGGAGAATGTGCAGTCGGCCGATGCCGAGGACTCTGACATATACAACCGTAAGGAATTCAGTGCAGCAACCATCGAGGACGAGATGATTCGCTTTCAGACTCGGCAGGATGTGAAGTTGCTCATATCTCAGCTCCCTATGACACAACGTGAAGTGATATTCATGCGTTACTATCAAAACATGAGCTTCAAGGAGATTGCAGATGCAACGAAGGTGAGCATCAATACCGCTCTGGGCCGTATGCGTTATGCGTTGATGAACATGCGCCGTTATGCCGACGAGAAGCGAATTATACTTTCGATGTGATATTACAGCTGTTTTGTAATAATCATCAATCTCCACGGTATAGGGCTGTGGAGATTTTTTTTGGCTACGCTTAAGCGCTAAATGGCTTGAATTGGCATAAGTTTTGCTATTATTAACATTGTTGTGATGAGGTGTGATGAAAAATAATAAAGAGAAATTTGCCGAAACATCTCATTCTTTGTAATTTTGCACCACATTTTTAGAGACGCAATTAAACAAGACAATTATTCAATAAAATATAACACTAAACAATGAACGTAACATTTGACAAAAAGGACAACGTGAATGCTGTGCTCACAGTGTCGTTAACTCCTGAAGATTATCAGAGTGATGTAAAGAAAGAATTAATGTCGATAAGCCAAAAGCACCCGATGAAGGGCTTCCGTCCCGGTCATGTGCCCATGTCTCTGCTCATGAAGCAGTATGGCACCGAAGTGCGTGTGCAGGTTGTTGACAAGAAAGTGAGCAAGGCACTAACCGACTATATCGTAAATAACAATATAGACCTGCTGGGCGAACCTATGGTGTCGGCTGACACGAAGGCCGACCTGAAGGAAGAGACTAACTATGAGTTCAAGTTTGATTTGGGTATTGCACCTGAGTTTGACCTGAAACTTGACAAGCGTGTCAAGATACCTTATTATAATATTAAGGTGAGCGATGATATGGTTGAGAAGCAGAATGAGAGCTACAAGAAACGTTTTGGTACACAAGTGGCAGGTGAAGTGTCGGTTGAAGATGCACTCCTGAAGGGTTCGATGGAAGAACTCGACGAGAAAGGAAACGCCAAAGAGGGTGGTATCAAGGTGGATCGCACCATCATCTCTCCGCAGTTCTTGAAGAATGAAGATGAAAAGGCAAAATTTATTGGTAAGAAGGTTGATGATGAGATTGTCTTCAATCCTCATGCTGCAGCTGATGGCAACCTTACCGAACTGGCCGCCATGCTTAACGTGGGCAAAGACGAGGCCGACGTGAAGAGTGACTTCAAGTTCCATGTGAACGAGATTATGGTGAATCAGGATGCTGAAATGAATCAGGAATTCTTCGACAATGTGCTTGGAAAAGATGTTGCCAAGAATGAAGAAGAATATCGCGAGAAACTGCGCGAAACAATTGCCAACCAGCTGAAGAGCGACAGCAACTATCGCTTCACAGTTGATGCAGAACGCGTCTTGAGAAAAAAAGTGGGTGAACTGGAACTGCCCGACGAATTCCTGAAGCGCTTCCTGCTTGCCCGCAGTAAAGAGGGTGATACCAGCAAAGTGGAAGAGCAGTATCCCCAGACCCGTGAACAACTCATTTGGCAACTCATCAAGGAGAAGGTGGCTCGTAACTATGACCTGAAAGTGGAAGTTGAAGACAAGATGCGCCTTGCCCGCTTCTATGCCGCCCAGCAGTTTGCTCAGTATGGCATGACAAATCTTCCTGATGATGTGATTGACAAGTATGCTCATGAATTCCTTGAGAAGCCAGAATACAGCGAACAGATCCAGAACCGAGCCTTTGAGGACAAGGTGTTTGCAACCATCAAGGAAAGTGTGGGTCTTGATGAGAAAGAAGTGAGCGTTGAAGAATTCAACAAGCTTTTCGAGAAATAATAAACTGGAGAGATACTCCTCTCATCGATAAACATAATAGGGGGCGGTCGCAATCAAGAAATGTGTCCGCTCCTTTTTAAACAACTAGTAATTAAATTTATTCTAGAACAATGGATAATAACGATTTCAGAAAATTTGCTGTTCATCATTTAGGCATGAATGGTTTGGCTCTTGACCAGTACACCAGTCAGATTTCTGACAACTACATTTCTCCAACAATTATTGAGGAACGCAAACTTAATGTGGCGCAAATGGATGTTTTCTCGCGCCTCATGATGGACCGAATCATTTTTCTGGGCACACAGATCGACGACTATACGGCCAATGTGATTCAGGCACAGTTGCTCTATCTTGATTCTGCCGAACCAGGCAAAGATGTGTCGATCTATCTCAATTCTCCTGGTGGCTCAGTGTATGCGGGTTTGGGCATTTATGACACGATGCAGTATATACAGAGCGACGTATCGACCATCTGCACCGGAATGGCTGCCTCGATGGCCGCTGTGCTGCTTGTTGCTGGCGAAAAAGGTAAGCGTTTTGCACTGAATCACTCGAGGGTGATGATTCATCAACCTATGGGTGGCATTCAGGGTCAGGCTTCGGATATAGAGATTACATCGAGAGAAATCCTTAAGCTCAAGAAGGAACTCTATACCATTATCAGCGAACACTCGGGCCAGCCCTACGACAAGGTGTATGCCGACAGTGACCGTGACTATTGGATGACATCGAAGGAGGCTATGGAATATGGCATGATTGACAATGTGCTCAAAAAAACCAAGTAATGGCGAAAAAGAGTGAAATGTACTGCAGCTTTTGTGGAAGGAGCGAGCGTGAGGTGAAATTGCTGATGCCCGGTATAAACGGATGCATTTGCGATGAGTGTGCCGAACGTGCACACGAGATCTCGCTTGAATATCTCGACCAGCAGATGCAGCAAAAGGTGAAGGAACTTGATGTCACGACGCTTCCTAAGCCCCATGAAATCAAGGAATACCTTGATCAGTATGTTATTGGTCAGGAAACCGCTAAAAAATATTTGTCGGTAGCTGTCTACAATCATTATAAGCGATTGCTCCAGGATAAGAGTGATGATGTGGAGATTGAAAAATCTAACATCATTATCGTTGGACCCACTGGCACAGGCAAGACGCTTCTTGCCAAGACAATAGCTCGGTTGCTCAAGGTTCCATTTGCCATTGTCGACGCCACGGTTCTCACCGAAGCAGGCTATGTGGGAGAAGACATTGAGAGCTTGCTCACCCGCTTGCTGCAGGCATGTGACTATAATGTGAAGGAGGCCGAACGTGGAATTGTGTTCATCGATGAAATCGACAAGATTGCACGCAAGGGCGACAATCCGTCGATTACACGTGACGTGAGCGGTGAAGGTGTTCAGCAGGGATTGCTTAAACTGCTCGAGGGATCGGTTGTGAATGTTCCTCCCCAAGGTGGTCGCAAGCATCCTGAGCAAAAGATGATAGCCGTTGACACGCATAACATCCTCTTCATTTGTGGTGGGGCTTTTGAGGGAATAGAAAAGAAAATTGCTCTGCGTCTCAACACGCACGTTGTGGGTTATGGGGCTGGCAATAAGATTTCAAAAATTGAACGTGAGCGCATGCTTCGTTTCGTGGCCCCCCAAGACCTGCGTTCCTATGGTCTGATTCCTGAGATTATAGGCCGCTTGCCCATTGTTACCAATCTTGAGCCACTTGACCGAGATGCATTGCGCCGCATTCTCACAGAGCCCAAGAATGCCATTGTGAAGCAGTATGAGAAGCTGTTTAAGATGGAGGGTGTTCAACTCAAGATCGACGATGATGTGCTCGACTTTGTTGTAGACAAGTCGATTGAATTCAAATTGGGTGCCCGCGGATTGCGTTCTATTTTCGAGACAATCATGATAGAGGCAATGTATGATGTTCCTTCGAAGCGGGTCAAGAAATTTGAACTGACACTCGACTATGCCCGTGAGCAGTTCAGCCAGTCACATTTTGAGGCTCAATCATAGCAAGACTCAAAAATATTTAAAAAAAGTGCGGAATAATAGACTAAAATTTTTTATTCCGCATTTTTTTATTATATTTGTGTGAGAAATGACAGAATTCATTGCTCGTTTGATCTATGATAGATAAAAAGACGTTAACTACTGAACTGAAAAAACACTTTGGTTTCGACACCTTCAAAGGCTATCAGGAAGCCATTATCATGAACCTGCTTGAGGAGAAAGATGGTTTTGTTCTGATGCCCACAGGAGGCGGCAAGTCGCTATGTTATCAGTTGCCCTCGCTGCTGATGGATGGCACTGCCATTGTCATATCGCCATTGATTGCGCTCATGAAAAACCAAGTAGATGCCATGCGCAACTATAGCGAGGTAGATGGAATTGCACATTTCTTGAATTCATCGCTTAACAGGCAATCGATAGACCAGGTTAAGAATGATGTGCTGGCAGGAAAGACCCGGCTGCTTTATGTTGCCCCAGAATCGCTGTCGAAGGAGGAAAACATCAGTTTTCTCAAGAATGTGAAAGTGTCGTTCTACGCTATAGACGAGGCTCATTGTATCTCGGAGTGGGGACATGATTTCAGGCCAGAATATCGCAACATACGCAAGAGTGTTGATGAGATAGGCAAACGGCCCATCATAGCCCTCACAGCAACAGCTACCCCCAAGGTGCAGCATGATATCATGAAGACGCTGAACATACCAAATGCTACGGTATTCAAGTCGTCGTTTAACAGGCCAAACCTGTACTATGAGGTTCGTCCCAAACTAGCTGATGTAGACAAGGACATCATACGCTATGTGAAGTCGATGCCAGGAAAATCGGGCATCATTTATTGCTTGAGCCGTAAAAAGGTTGAAGAACTAGCCGAGACCTTGAGAGTGAATGACATCAAAGCGCTGGCTTATCATGCAGGTATGGACAGCGTTACCCGTTCAGAGAATCAGGATAAATTCTTGAATGAAGAGATTGATGTTATTGTTGCCACCATCGCTTTTGGTATGGGTATCGACAAACCCGATGTGCGATTTGTTATTCACTATGATATTCCAAAGAGCCTAGAGGGTTATTATCAGGAAACTGGTCGAGCCGGTCGAGATGGCGGAGAAGGCAAATGCATTACCTTCTATGCTAAAAAGGACTTGAGTAAACTTCTCAAGTTTATGCAAGGAAAACCGGTCTCGGAGCAGGAAATCGGTAAACAGCTGCTGCAAGAGACTGCAACCTATGCCGAGTCGTCGGTGTGCCGCCGAAAGACTCTGCTCCATTATTTTGGAGAAGAGTATGATGTTGACAACTGTGGCAGTTGTGACAATTGTCTGCATCCACGCAAGAAGATAGAGGCACGTGAAGAACTCTGCGCTGCTATCGAAACCACTCTTGCACTGAAGGAAAAATTCAAGGCGAACTATGTGATAGAGGTGATGCGTGGCAAGGAAACAACTAATGTGAAATCTTACAGGCACGATGAACTTGAAGAATTCGGCTGCATGCAAGATCGCGAAGAGAAGTTCCTGGCAGCTGTCATCAATCAGGCAATCATTGCCGGTTACATCACTCGCCATATCGAGAATTATGGCCTGCTGAAGATA
>JAEEVB010000277.1 GCA_016287065.1 Muribaculaceae bacterium | reverse complement strand
TTATGAATTTTATTACTCATTTACAAGAATATGGTTTCTACCTTTCCGATGTGGGTAGCAAGCAGTTTTCAACGATGCCCGAAATAACAAGGTTTGATGCCTTGATATTGTGTCATAGTGGAGAAGCCGAGGTAGAAGTGAATATGGACCGGATTATGTTGTCATCGCATTGTTGCCTGGTGTGCAACCGTGTGGTCTATGGTAAGACATTGTCGGTTTCGCCCGATTTCTCGGCTACGGTGCTGATAGTGGATTCGGCTTTCTCGCTCGATGCAACGGCGGGTGTTCCCACCGAAGTGAGCAATGCCATGTTGGCTCTGCGTGTGTATCACATCGACGATGACCAAGACTGGGCTTTGCTCAATGGTATCGTTAATGTGATGCGGCTTTATAACGCTCGCAAGCTATCGGTTCATTTCAAGGAGATAGTGGGGCTCCAGGTTCGCAGCTTGGTGATGGTTCTGTCTGAAATCAACAAGATGGACAACAATATAGAGCAGAAAGTTGATTTCACGATGAGTGATACCTACTTCAGGAATTTCCTTAAACTGATTGATGCACACGTGAAGGAGCATCACGAGGTGGCTTTTTATGCCAAGCAATTGAATATCACCCCGAAGTATTTGAGCGAGGTGTGCAAGAACAAGGCTGGCTATAAGGCTAAGGAGGTGCTCTCGGCTGTGCTCGTGGCCAACCTGAAGAAGGACATCATAATGAGTGGTAAATCAATGAAGGTAATTGCCTATGAATATGGATTTGCCGACCAGTCAAGCCTAGGGAAATTCTTCCGCAAGATGACGGGCAAATCACCAGTTTCCTACCGCAAAGGCAGGTTCTGATGGCGCCCTTGTGCGTGACTAAGATCACCTGTCAGAGGTGTGAGAGTCACGATGATTGTTGCTGCTGTTTTTTCTTTTTCCAGTCGTTGCTCATCTTGATGGCAAAGATGATGGCGCTCATGGTTGTGGTGCACAGGTTGCACAGGAACAGAGGCCAGTTCTCGAGCAGCAAACCCTGAATCATGAAGAAGAAACCGCCAATGGCCATAAGCAAGAAGGTGCCTACGGCAATGTCGTCGGTCTTGCGGGTGCGCAGGGTGTGGATGAGTTGCGGCAGATAGCCCAGCACCATGCAAATGGAAGCCGCATAGCCCACAATGTTAGGAATGTGCTGTGTGAAGGTGAGGAGTGTCATAAGCGATGGTTTTTATTGACAGCGTTTAGGAAAAACAAGGGCTGTGTCGTGTGAGAAAATCCCATGTGATACAGCCCTTGTGGTTTGAAAATCATTTATTTGCCATCGATTTCACGCAGCAGTTCTTTGACGGCTGCCTTGAGCTGGTCGTCGGTGCCATACACCACAGTCTCGGGATTGTTGGCTACCTTGATGTCGGGCTCGAGTTGCGTGTTCTCGAGGTAGTTGCCATTCTCGGTACGATAGCCGATGATGGGGATACCGAAGTACATGGTCTCGTCTTGTAGGGTCTCCCACGACACACTGGTCATGGTGCCAGGAACGGGCATACCCACGAGTTTACCCATGTGCTTGTAGTTATAGACCCAGGGAGTGCCGTGTGCATTGCTATAATTGGCCTCACACTGGAGCATGATGCTAGGCTTGTTCCAGCGACGGCTGGGCATGTCACAAGCCTCGCGACCGCGTATCACTTGGGTGAGATACTTCTTGCCACTGAACAAGGTCTCGATATCCTCGTGCAGGCGGCCACCGCCGTTCCAGCGGGTATCGATGACGATGCCTTCGCGCATATTGTACTTACCCAGTACCTGGCTGTAGATGTCACGATAGCTCTCGTCGTTCATCGAGCGCAGATGCACATAGCCCAGGCGGCCGTTCGAAAGGCTGTCGACCAGGAAGGCGCAGCGCTTCACCCAGCGGCGATAGAGTAGGTCATTCAGTTTGCCGCTGCTGATGGGAACCACTACTTCGTCCCACGACTTGCCGCCATTGCTCAAGGTGACGAGCGTCTTCTTGCCAGTGAGTCCGTTAAGCAGTAGCGTATAGTCATTCTCGTTGGTGATTTCGGTTCCGTTAATTTTCTCGACGATAGTGCCGGGAGTTACTTTCGATTTCGATTTGTTAAATGGACCGTTCTCAACTACTTCAGCCACTTTGAGCCCTTTGCCGGTATAGTTCCAGTCATAGATGAGACCCAGGTCGGCTGTGCGTTCACCAGCACCGCCAGGACGGTATCCGCTACCGGTGTGCGACACATTGAGTTCACCCAGATACTCGCTGAGCATCTCAGAGAAGTCGTAGTTGTTATTAATGTGGGGCAAGAATTTGCGGTAGGTCTCGGTGAGTGCATCCCAGTCGATGCCATGATAATTGAGGTTGTAGAAGCGTTTCTTGATTTGCTTGTGCACATGATTGAACATGGCCTCACGCTCGGCGATGCGGTCCAGGTTCATTTCGGCGCTGAAGGTGATGTTCGAGAGTTTGTCACCAGCCACAGTAAGTTTCTTCATGGTGTTGCTGCCTAGGATGAACATGTTCTTGCCTTCCTTGTCCATTTCGATGTTGGCCCAGCGTGAGTCCATCTTGTTGATGAGCTGCGTGCTGTGCTTGCGCAGGTCGAGTTTCCACAGGTCATAGCCTTTCTCAAAGGCCGAGAGATAATAGAGGTTGCTGCCATCCTTGCTGATCATGGCCGAGGCAATGTCGCTGGAGTTGGGCGTGACACGCACAATGCGATCCTCGATGCCGTCAAGCTCCATCACGATGTCCTTGGGTTTGTCGTCCTTTTTGGCATCTTTCTTATCGTCTTTCTTGGCATCTTTCTTATCGCCCTCTTTCTTCTTGTCTTCTTCTTTCTTCTGCTCTTTTTCAAGCTCTTGGAGCAGCTCGTAGTCCTCCTTGTTGAGCTGATACTTGTCATAGGCCTCTTGGTTGAC
>JAEEVB010000030.1 GCA_016287065.1 Muribaculaceae bacterium | reverse complement strand
TCATTGTAAGCAGTCTTGGTAGCCTTTGCCTGGATAGATACATCACCTGCAGCAGTGTTGGGAATTGTAACAGCACTGCTGTATGTGTTCCAATCTCCAGTATTGTTCAGTCTATAAAGAATTGTAGCATCAGTGGGATTAGAACAAGCGAGAGTGGCAGTTACGTTTGTTTGCCCCACATAGTAAGGCCCTGATGCAGGGTTAATTGTGATAGTAGGTGTTGCACATGTGGGAGTAACCGAGCCACCTTCATTATAGTAATACTCAACCTTTGAAATCCTTAATGTACCATTAGCAGAAGTCTTTTTACAATCATATGCCAGTTTATAAAACATATTTGCCGTTGGATTAGGAACTGCATATGTCATAGTTCCTTGAGTAACATCAAGAGAAATAGTTTGAAGATTTTGTTCAAAATTCCCATCGGAAGCAACATAAAGTGTGGTAGAGTTAATGTCGCTCGCAACTACCTGATCAACAGTCACAACTACTTTGGTAATGGCTTTGTCAATAACAACTGGAGTTGTAATTGTGGCAACACTTGCTCCATTCTTATTCGCAGCTCTAATATGGCCCCAATTTGAAGAGCTTTGGCCATTATTGAAATATCTGATCGTCCAACTGAAACCATCATTTGTAGCCGTAAATGGAGTAGAGTAGTTATTTACATATGAACTCATAGTTGCAGTTGAAATGTCCAGTGTTTTGTAGGGCACCTCTGCTGCCCATCCGACGCCAAAGAAGAGCGTGAGCAGCGTTAAAAATGTTAGTAATTTCTTTGTCATAGTTTTAAAGAGTTTATAGAGTTAATAAAAAGTTAATAAAATATCTTTCAGTTAATTAGGCAACTCGCCCGCTCCCGCCCCCTCCGAAATATCTGAGATTTCCGAGAACTCCGAGGTTACTGTAGGGACAGGGCGTGCCCTGTCCGCTCTGACGCTGTCGTTGGGTGTTGCTGGCGGGTTTTCGGACAGGGCACGCCCTGTCCCTACATTGTCGCCGCCGTTGAAACAATCCTGTTCCCAGCGTTCAACGTTGGTGTCGATATAATTTGAGATCATCTCAAATTCTTGGCGATTGCGAACGATCCGGTCGTGGAAACGCGTTTGCCAGGCAAAATCCTCATTATCGAGGCGAGCATATTTTGTTACACTCGACTTGATGCCGCCCATCACTACCGAGAGCCAACCGATGCACAGCCGGGCGTTGGCGAGCGTATTGCTGCCGCTGTTGGTGGCTGTTTCAGGCCTCAGTTCATGAGGCAATTGCTTGTGCTCAATATAGATGATGCTATGCATGTGGTTGGGCATGACGCAATGGTTGAGCGATGTGGCATAGGGGTAATGGGCACTGATATTAGTAAGCTGCTGGTCGAGAAATGCACCGATGCCGGTGAGATGCATTTTGCCCTTGTTGATGTGACCAAAAAAGTGCTGCCGGTTATGAGTGACGGCAGTGACAAAGTAAAGGCCACCGGCATAATCATGCCAGAGAGCGCGTGGCGTTTTTCTTTGTGCGAGTGTGGTCATATCAATAATATATTTATTTCCCGCCGTTGTCTGTTGTTGGCGAGCTATCGGACAGGGCACGCCCTGTCCCTACAATATTGTTCTTCTGTCTAAAAATCGTTTGTTCTTCTGTTCACAGAAGCCTAAAATCAAGCAAAGTGATACAATTATTTTTAATTAATGTGCAATGCCCCCTAAAAAAATGTTTTATAGCAGTTTTTTTATGCTCAACTCGCACTTTCTCGCAAAGTGTTCATAGGTCTAACAACAGGGTGGCGAGGGCGTGGGCGGTGGCGGCGATTTCTTCGACCGACTCGAGGCGGGTGGAGTCGAAGCGCAGCATGGCCTGCTCGTAGTGGGGCTTGCGCTCAGCCATTTGGCGGGTCACGTAGTCAAGCACCTCGGCGTCGGTCATGTGTGCAATGGCGGGCCGCTTCGCCTTTTGCTCGGGCAAGCACAGGCGCTCGGTGATGCGCTGGGCGTTGGTGGTGAGCCAGATGCTCAGTCCATGCGCATTGATGATTTCCATATTGCCTGGCTGGCAAGGCGTTCCGCCACCGCACGCCACAATGGCATGCTGCATAGCGGCCACCTCGAGCAAGGCCTTGCGCTCTATCTCGCGAAAGACGGGTTCGCCTGCCTGCTCAAAAATCTGGCTGATGGAGGCCTCGCAGCGCTCCTCGATATACTCGTCGAGGTCAACGAACGCCACATCCATCTCGGCAGCGAGTGCGCGGCCCAACGTGGTTTTGCCGCACCCAGGCATCCCTATCAAAAATATTACGCCCATCTTGCTTTTTTTGTTTCGTTGATGCAAAAGTAACTAAAATTTTGTATTTTTGTCACTTTAATAGAAACATTAGCATGGCTACGAAACAAAAATGGTACGTGGTGTGGGTCGGCACTGAGCCCGGCATCTGCGAGACGTGGACCGAGTGCCTGTTGCGCACCAAGGGCTATCCCGGCGCACGCTACAAGTCGTTCGACACCCGCGAGGAGGCCATCCTTGCCTATCGCGAGGGTCCCACCCGCGAGGCCCGTGATGTGCTGCGCGCCATAGCTCATGCGCCCACCACTCACATCAACTATGCCGCCATTCCCGAGATCTATCCCGGCAGCATTGCCGTCGACGGGGCTTGCAGCGGAAACCCTGGTCGCATGGAGTATCGCGGGGTCGACATCATGACGGGTGCCGAGCTGTTTCATCAGGGCCCCTTCGACGATGCTACCAACAATGTGGGTGAGTTCCTGGCCATTGTGCACGGCCTGGCATGGCTCAACCAGCGAGGTCTGACGCGCACCGCCATCTACAGCGACAGCAGGAACGCCATGCTGTGGGTGCGCGACAAGCAGTGCCGCACCCGAGTGGCACGCACCGAGCGCAACGCCTACATGTTTGAACTCATTGCCCGCGCCGAGCGGTGGCTGCAGACGCACACCTACACCAACTTCATCATCAAGTGGAAAACTGACGAATGGGGTGAGATTCCTGCCGACTTTGGCAGAAAATGACTGTCAGGCACCATTTTTGCTATGTTTTAGTCCTGTTAATAACGACAACGATGAACTATGAAATACCGAAGTGACGACGATAAATGCTATGGCGTGGCGGGGATGGCCGTAGGTCTCTCCATTTTCGATGCCACACACCTGCTCAACAGCGTGAGCGTAGATGCCGATGGACTCGACTGCATCGATTTCACGCCCGAATTCTACTTTGCCGGCAATCCGCGACTCAATGCCAAGGAAGCGTGGCAGGAACTCTTCTCGCACTACCAGATAACGATAGGCCTTGTAATTGCTAACACAATGTGCCGCAAGATGATACTGGATCATGGCGTGATCGACCGCAAGTTGCGCAACAGCCTGTTCAATGCCTTGTGTGACGAGGGCAAAGACATGTGCGACCTGGAAAAGGACGAGGTGCAGCCCATATTCGACCGCTACTACAGTCACCTCATGCGCATCTTCTCCGACCATGAGATGTGTCGGGCCATCGAACGCCTGGCCAAGGAACTGAAGCAGCACCGCACCTTCTCGCGAGTCGAAATCACCGACCTGCTCCGCCAGTTCTCCATCATGTAGCGCGTTTTTCCCTCTTTTCCCAGTTTTCCCATAATTCCCAAAAGTTTCACCCTTCCCACTCAACCCTAAACTCTCAACCCTCAACCCTCAACATGAAAGTGGTCATCATCAACCGTAGCGACACCATCGGCGGGGCAGCAATAGCCTCTCACCGCCTGCTGCACGCCCTGCTCGACGCCGGCGCTGATGCCCACATGCTGGTCATCGACAAGCGGCAGCCCGACTCTGCTGTGACGGCCGTAGGCAGCAAACTGCGTAACAAGTGGAACTTCCTGGCCGAGCGCCTGCAGGTGGCAAGGTTCAACGGATTCAAGCGCGACACGCTGTTCATGATCGACCCCGCTACACATGGAATCGACCTCTCGCAGCACCCGCTGGTGCAACAAGCCGACGTGATTGTGCTGGCATGGGTCAATCAAGGGATGCTCTCGCTCAAGGGCATTGGGAAACTCGCTGCACTCGGCAAACCGCTGGTGTGGGTGATGCACGACATGTGGAACTGCACAGGCATTTGCCATCATGCCTATGAGTGTGAAGCGTTCAAGGCCGAGTGCTGTGCCTGCCCGCTGCTGGGAGGCCGAGGCGATGACCTGTCAACACGCATCCAGCGTGCCAAGGCCAGCCTCTACAAGAAATACGGTAACATCCACTTTGTGCCTGTGAGCCATTGGCTCGAGGAGAAGTGCCACGAGAGCAGCCTGATGCGTCATGCCCCCATCAGTGTGATTGCCAATGCCTTCCCCGTCGAGCAATTCTCACCACAGCGGTTGCCCAACAGCGATGTTGGAATAGACTCGTCCAAGAAAGTGATGGTGATGGGTGCTGCCCGCCTCGACGACCCCGTGAAGGGTTTCGACCAATTGATTGCCGTCACGAGACACATCGCCAGCGAGCTGCCCGACCTCGCCCAGCGGCTGCACCTGCTGCTCTTTGGCGGTATCAAAGATGCGTCGCTGCTTGAGCAAATTGCCCTGCCCTATACCCACCTGGGTGCGGTGAGCGATGTGGCAAGCATCTATGCCCACGGTGATGTGGTGCTCTCCACCTCGCGCTACGAAACCCTGCCAACCACCCTCATCGAGGGCCAGGCGAGCGGCTGCATGCCGGTTACCTTTGGCCGCGGTGGCCAAGCCGACATCGTCGAGCACCTGCACACGGGCTACATCGCAAATTATAACGACCCCGTGAGCATGGCGCAAGGCATTGCGTGGGCCATCGAAGCGCCTGTCACGCGTCAGCAGTTGCACGAAGCTGTAGCACAACAATTTGCTGCACCCAAAGTGGCGCAGCAATATGTAGAACTGTTTGAAAAATTGCTAGTTAAATCTCGGTGAGCGTCACCTTTTCACTGTCGACTGAGAACTTCACCTGTGCACCCTCCACCAAGGGACGATTGCGGTTCACGTGACCTATGGGGAAATTGAAGGCCACAGGATAGCCGTAAGGTGCTACCATCTCTCTAATCATCTCATACATGGCGCTGCGTTGCAGTGTCTGCTCCTGTTCCTGCTCGGGCAGCAAGGGGTCGCGGTAGCGGGTGAACTGCCCTACAACGAGTCCAGCCAACTGCGGCAGGATGCCCGATAGCTGTAGCGAGAGCAGCATGCGCTGGGTGCGGTAGATGGCCTCGGCAATGTCTTCGATGAACAGCACTACCCCAGGCCGAATCATGTTATAAGGGGTGGCGAGCAGCGAGTGCAGCAAGGCAAGGTTGCCGCCCACCAGCTGCCCTGTGGCAGAGCCCGTTATATTGCAGGGGTGTGGCTCCACCTCTATGTGCATGGAGCCGCCTGTGAGCAAGCGGTGAAGAGCCTCGGAGCAGGGGTCGGTGGCTCCGCACTCTGTGAGGTGCTTGGCCATGAGCCCATGAATGCTGGCGATGCCCGCACGATGCAAGGCGGCATGCAAAGCCGTGATGTCGCTGAAGCCTATTACCCACTTGGGATTGCGGGCAATCACTTCTTGCAGCGGGTCGAGCAGTTGCAGGGTGCCATATCCCCCACGGCTGCACAAGATGGCCTTCACTTTGCAGTTCTCAAAGGCCTCGCGCAGGTCGGTCAGCCGCTCTTGGGCCGTGCCGCTAAACGTGATGGCGCCGCTGGCTGCCACATGATGGCCGCGGGCATGGGCTCCCTCAATCACCTCAAAATCCCAACCTCGCAACACCTGAGTGGCCCCGTCGATGAAAGCGGGGTCGATGGTGCTGGCAGGCGACACGATGGCCACCTTGTCACCAGCTTGCAGGGGAGCGGGTCGCTTCATGGGAGTGATTATTTTTTAGGCATTGACCTGTACCTTAAAGCCGGCGGCCTCGATGCGGGCACCTATGCGTTGCAACTCGTCGACGGGCACTTTCTCAAGATGCTCGGCGGGTGTCTTGCGGTCGATGCTGTAAATCATCACCTCCTGTGGCTGAATAATGCGGTAGGCCTCGATAAGTGCGTCGATTTCGGCATCGGTGGTGTTGTCGATTTTCACGCCCTCATACTCGCCGCGCACCATCATCGTTTGCACGATGCACTGGTGGGCAAACTGATGCAGGTCCTCGATGATGCCCTCGGGAATGATGTTGTGAGAAGCCGGGCGGTTGAGGTGCAGGAAGGTAGAGGCAATGGCCGAGTCGAGTTTCAGGATGTTGTTGTCGACCGTTTTCAGCGCTGCAGCCACTGCGGGCCGACCTGCCATGGTGGCATTGCTCAGCACGCTCACCTTGGCCTGTGGGTAGTAGTGGTCGCGCAGCACCTTCACATCGTGCACAATGTCTTTGAACTGCGGGTGCAGCGTGGGTTCACCATTGCCCGAGAAGGTAATCACGTCGAGCGGACTGCCCTGGGCCTGCATTTCCTCAAGTTTTTGCTTAAGCATGCGTTTCACCGTTTCGCGCTTGGGCACCCCGGTGGTGCCAGGACCTTGGGCATTGAAACCCGCCTCGCAATAGAGGCAGTCGAACGAGCACATCTTGCCGTCGTTAGGCATGAGGTTGATGCCCAGCGACACGCCAAGCCTGCGGCTGTGGATGGGCCCGAAAATGGTGCTATGGAAAAGTACTGTCTGCATATCGTTATATTGTGTTATTAGGTTGAATCACTATTTTCAGCAAAGTTACACAAAAAACGTGAAACCCATGCACAAAGCCATATAAATATCGGTTAACAGCAAAAAAGATGGAGACCGATTGTCGCAGTCTCCATCCTTATGTTTTGGCTATAGGGTTGTATCACACCCTAGTGTGAGTCACATGCCCAATATCTTGTTGATGAGGGCGGTTACGTCGCTCACGTTCACCTTGCCGTCACCGTTCAAATCCGACAATAATTCATACTTCGGAGTGATACCCAAAATCATGTTGATCAGTGCCGTCACGTCGCTCACATTCACCTTGCCGTCGAGGTTCACATCGCCCGTTTCGCGAATGCAATAGAAGGTGATGTCGTCGATATAGGTCTTGGCAGTCTTGCTACCGGCATACTGCTGAATGCGGAACATTGCTTTGCCGAATTTGCCCACCGACCAGTTGACCGTTGCTTGAGAGCGGGAGGGCACAAAGACGTCGTCGAGTTTGGCATCCACCCACGCCGAGTCGGGCGAGGTGCGGTAGTAGAGTTTATACTTGGCCTCGGTAGTGGTGGGGTTGAAGAAGGTCACGTTCATCGTGTAGAGGTTGATGCCGATTGGTGTTTCCATCGACACAGCCGACGGGGTGACCATCGAGGCTGCATGTTCGCCGTTGCACTTGCCTGCGCCGGGAGCAGCCACGGTGCTCTTGGTGAACGACCAAGTGGCAAAATTACCCTTGAGAGGCTCACTGGGAGTGCCCACGCTCATGGCCTCAAAGTCTTCTACAATCGATGTAATCTCGTCTTCACTCTTCACTTCAAAGGTGATGATGCCGCCGTTCTCCTGAATGTTCAGGATATTGTACGGGTTGAACACGCCACCCCAGGTGAGAAGGCTGGGAGTTGACACGTTAGTGATTTCGGTCACACCGGCTGTTCCCGGGAAGGGGTCGCTGCCACTGGCTCCGTTGCCGTTGCCGGCACGCACGATTTCATAATAATTGTGCCTGGGGTCGTCGTTCACACTATTGCTCCACCACACATCAGCATTGGTACTGTCGACACGGGCCACAAGCATGCCGTGACCGGGCAGGGCCTGGTCCCACTTGCCGCTCTGCTGGCGATTCTCCATGATGAAGTATTCGTTATCGACGGGAGTGCGCAATATGTAACCCTCGTTGTGCGTAGCCACATTGCGCAAGGTGTAGTTGCCCGTAGTGGTGATTTCGGTGGGTTGTGCAAAGCCCAGGGCATAGCGCTCAAAAATGGAGTAGCCCACGGGTATGCGGCCATAGTTGGAATGTGAACCTCCTGCCATCACGTCCCAGTCGTCGGGGTGATTGCTCTGGCCGTTTGCACCATAGTCGGTATCGTAGAAGTCGGGCAGGCCCAGCACATGGCTGAACTCATGGCAAATGGTACCAATACCGGCAGGCATCGTGTAACCATAGGATTCCCAACCATATATCTCGGTAGAGCAGGCATAAGTGCCGATATACACGTTATCATAGTCATAATAGGAGTAGGTGGCAGGGTTGATGAGGACATACTTGTGAGGCCATAGATAATCGTTGTTGTTGCCGCTATAGCTGGCCGAGTAACCGGCTACGATGAAGAACACCATGTCTACGAAACTGTCGCCGTCGGTGTCATATTGGCTGAAGTCGACTTCATCGTCCACTGCATCCAGCGCAGCCTTGAAGATGCCACTTGCATTGCTTGAACCTTGTGGGGTAGTGCAGGTATAGTCCACATTCACAGGACCGAGCACATCGAAGTGGGGGTCAAACATGCCGTTTGAATTGTCGTAGAAGTAGTCGCGAACACTGCCCGGGCAACTCTGCCATCTGTTGTTGATCGAAAAGCCAGTGTAGTTATGCGTGTTGAGCATGTCGTCATAGAAGGCATTGGCATCACTGAGGTTAAATTGCCTGTCGGTGTAGTTAATAAGCACCACTAGGCCCTTGAACTTGGTGTAGTCGAACTGCTCTTCCTTGGCCTGGCCATCGCGGGTGGCGCGCAGTTTTTGTGCTCGCTTCACCGATGGGGTTGTGGTCAGGTGTTTGGGCAATTTGCTCACAAAGGCCTGCTCGGCTGCATTGCGCTGGCTGGCATCATGTGCCACTACCTGCGAAGGCACGATGTTCTCGCCTTGCTGCTGGGCATACACGTAGTAGCCCTCTTTGTTCTGGAGCAGCGTGTAGCCATCGGCAGTAGTGTTGAAGTGATAGAACTCGTCACCCACCAGTTTCAGGGTGAGCGAAGTGCCGTCGGGCTGACTGATGGTAACGGGGTGCGGATGTGCCGGTTCGGCAACAGCCTGCTCAACGGTCATCGTTGAAAACGCTAGCAACAGGCATGCTGTTGCCACCGTTTTAATTATATTACTTCTCATTTTCTAATTAGTTGTTATAGATATGTGTAATTGTCTTATTTTACTCCTAGAATGATGTTGATGAGGGCGGTCACGTCGCTCACATTCACCTTGCCGTCGCCGTTCACGTCGCCCAGCAGGGGCTCCATCTCAACCACACCCAGTATCATGTTCACGAGTTCGGTCACGTCGCTCACATTCACTCGACCGTCGAAGTTCACGTCGCCGAGAATCAATTTGAGGTCGCCGTTATGATATATGGTGAGGTCGTCGAGATACACCTTCGTGGCACTGGCACCTGCCGTCTGGTTAATGCGTATGCGGGCACCTACCGATGCATCCACGAGCCAGTAGGCGGTTGTCTCGGTTTTGCCGGGCACCACCACATCGCTAGGATAGGCCGTTCTCCAGGTCTGGCCCTCGTCCATTGAGTAGGAAAGCACAAATTTGGCATCGGTGCTGGTAGCATTATTAAAGTCGGCAGTTACCATATAAATGTCTTTGTCGAGCGTCTCGGTCATGGTGATCGAACAGGGTTTTTTCATAGCCACTGCATGCACACCGTTACCGATTCCTTCGGGAGGCGTGACGACGTTGCACTTCGCGAAGTCCCATGTCGAGAACTGTCCTTCGACACCGGTAGCTCCAGATGCCGCTGTCACGGGCATGCTCTCGAAGTCTTCCACTTCACACTTCACATTGGTCTCTTTCAAGGTGGTGAATGTAATGATTCCGTTGTTCTCTTGAATGCTGTGAATCACATACTCGTTGTGTGCCCCATTCCAGTTCTGGAGGTTGGCTGGGGTCGTGTTGGAGAGATATAACACGTTGGAGGTCCCGGGGAATGGGTCAGAAGCTTTGGCTCCCGATGTGCTTCCGCCAGCACGCAGCAGCACATAGTGATTATGCGCGGGGTTGGTGTTCACGCCATTCGACCACGACTCGGTAGAGTCTACCCTGACCACGAGCATACCGTGACCAGGCAGGTAGGCATCCCATTTGCTTTTCTTCTGACGGTTCTCGAGCAGGAAGTATTCCTTGGCCTTCGACGTGGGCAGCAGGTAGCTCTCGTGCGTGTCACCCAGCGGATGCAACGTAAAATTACCTTCGCCGGTTATTCTCTGAGGCATGACAAAGCCCAGGGCATATTTCTCGAAGGCCGAGTAGCCGGCAGGTGTGCGACTGTTGTTCAGATAGCCGCCTCCTGCCATAATGTCCCAGTCGCCAGGATGGTGACTCTGTCCGTCGGTCTCGTAGTTGGTGTCGTAGAGGTCGGGGAATCCCAGCACATGAGTGAACTCATGGCACACGGTGCCAATACCGTCCAGTCTTCCCGAGCCCTCGCTGCCGCTCATCTCGGTAGAGGAGGCATAAACGGTAACCCAATAGCTACCTACCCTTAATTGCAGCGATGATTTGTGGGGCCACAGCAGATTGCTGGCGTTTCCGACCACGTTGGAGCCATAGCCAGCCACCATGAAGTAGACCATGTCAACCATGCCATTGTTGTCGGCATCATATCTGCTCCAATCCACACCTTCAGCATGAGCAGCCTGCACGGCAGCGTTGAAGATGTTTTTGGCCTTGTTGCGTCCATCGGTCGATTTGTAGTTCACATTCAAAGGTCCCACCACGTCAAAATGTGGCTGGAAAATGCCGTTTGAATTATCGTAGTAGTAGTCGCGAACGCTACCCGTGAACTTGCCATAGGCATTAGGAGTTCCGTCTTCGTTGGTGAAACCGGTATAGCCCTCATCATTAAACATGTGATCATACAGCTCGGCAGCATCACTGCGCGAGAACTGAACATCGGTATAGTTGATGAGGATAATGAGTCCCCTGTAGTTCATGTAGTTGTTCGATATGCCCTGTGGGGAAGAAGGGGCATATTCAACTTGTTTTGCTTTTCTGGCTGCAGCCACTTTTGGCTCGTCGATAAGCCGCTTGCCGACGGTTTGCAGAAAATTCAACTCGCCAGCATCACGCAGTGCCGGGTCATGAGCCACCACAGTACTGGGCTGGAGTGTACCGTTGCGTTTGAGGGCGTAGACGTAGCTTCCTGCCTCATTCTTGAGCAGCGTGTAGCCATCCTCGGTCGTGGTGTAGTTATAAAACTCGTCACCATGCCCGAGCAGGGTGAGCGTTGTGCCATCGGGTTGTGTTACTGTTACAGGGAAGGGGTAAGCCGGAATGGCTTGCGCCTGAAACAGTGCGACGGTGGCAAGTGCGATTGCAGACAGTAGTTTCTTCATTAGTTTGTGTAGTTTAAATTCCCAATATGATGTTGATGAGTGCAGTCACGTCGCTCACGTTCACCTTGCCATCACCGTTCACGTCGGCCACTTCTTGGTCTGTCGGGATAACGCCCAGAATCATGTTCACCAGTGTGGTCACATCGCTCACGTTCACCTTGCCGTTGCGGTCCACATCACCTTTCAGCAGGCCTGAGCCTTTTTCGTTGTAGTAGATAGTGACGTCGTCGATATAAATGGCTGAGGTCTTGTTGCCAGCGGTCTGCTGAATGCGATAGCGCGTGGCTGTATTTTTGTTTGTCGAAATCATCCACGTCGGGATGGCTTCAGTCTTCTTGGCAATGGTGATGGCCGTCTCGCCGGTAGACGATTTGGCGGTAGTCCAAGTGCTGCCCCCATCTTCAGAGTATGAAAGGGCAAGTTTGGCATCGGTTGTTGTCGTGTTAAACACTTTCACCGACAGCTGGTAAGCATCATAGTAGGTGTCACTGCTCTCGATGAGGCTTGGCAACTTCATCTGTACCGAGTGTTCTCCGTTGCACTTGCCTGCGCCGGGAGCGGTGACGTTGCTCTTGGTAAACGACCAGTTGGCCCACTTGCCTGCCACGTCCTTCTCTGATGTGCTGGTAGTGGTGGGCATCTCTTCAAAGTCTTCAACATCGTTCAGTATGTCGTCGGCATTAATTACAGTGAAAGTTATGATTTCGTCTTCTTCCTGTATGCTTGTAATACTAAAGTCATTTTCGGTACCGTTCCATGTCTTGAGGTTGGGCATCGTGGCATTGGTAATCATCGTAACGCTCTTGGTGCCGGGGAATGGGTCGCTGGGCACACCATCGCCATCGGTGGCATTGCCGGCGCGCAGAATCTGGTAATAGAGTCGAGTGGGGTTATCGTTCACGCTATTGCCTGACCATACGCTCGAGTTGGTGGAGTCGACACGGGCCACAAGCATGCCGTGACCAGGGATGTAGGCATCCCATTTGCCACTCGTCTGGCGGTTTTCAAGCAAGAAGAACTCATTTTTAATGGGAGAGGGTATTTTGTAGAGTTCTTGATGGGTCGACAGGGGGTGAAGGGTATAAGTTCCCGGCTCGGTGATAACGTTTACTGGGGCAAACTCGAGCGAGTATTTGTCATAGGCCGAGTAACCTGCCGGAGTGCGGCCTAAGTTGTTGTAGCCGCCGCCGTCCATAATTTCGTAGGTGCTGGGAGTGAGCGCCTGACCATCTTCTTCGTAGTTTGTGTCGTACAGGTCAGGAAGGCCCAGCACATGGCTGAACTCATGGCACATGGTGCCTATACCATCAATGATGTTGGCATATTGAGAATACAGCTCGCAGGAGCAGGCATAGCGACCCAGGCGCACACCATCATAACTAACCATAGGCCACAGGTAGCTGGCATGAGGCCATACATGCTGAGGAGCCTCACCTGTATTAGAACCTACACCGGCAAAGATAATGTAAAATATATCAACTCTACCATCTTTGTCAAGGTCATACTGGCTATAGTCCACTTCGGCGTTGGCTTGGGAGAGGGCAGCAGTGATAAGGGGGCGCACGTTCGTCTGGTTGGCCGAGTTCGCGCTATAGTCCGTGAGTTTGATGGGGCCCACTACGTCAAAGTGGGGATCAAAGGTCTCGTAACTGTTGTCGTAGAAGTAGTCGCGCACGCTGCCAGTGAACTTGCCATAGGCATTTGTCGTCCCGTTTTCGTTGGTATAGCCAGTGTAGTTGGGCTGATTAATCATCTTCTGGTAAAAGTCCACCACATCACTGCGCGAGAAACTGCAGTCATTAAACTCTACCAGCAGTACCAAACCCTTGAATTGGCTGTAGTTGATAGCCTTGCTTTTCATCATCTCTTCTTGAGCGGCACGCAGTTTCTGGGCTCCTTCCACCTTGTGGCTGTCGGTGATGCGCTTACCTATCTGGTTGAGCATCGCCACTTCGGCGGCACTGCGCTCCTCGGCATTGCGGGCTATGGTGCTGGTGGCAACAAGGTTGCCGTTGTCTTTCTTGGCATACACATAGAAGCCGGCTTTATTTTGCATCACGGTGTAACCGTCAACCGTGGTGTAGAAGTTGTAACGTTCGTCACCATTGATTTTCAAGGTGATTTGTCTGCCATCGGGTTGTGTCACTACAAAGGGATAAGGACTGGCAGGAATGGCAAAAGCCGCATTTGCACCCAACAGGGCTGCAGCAATCAAGGTCAAGAATTTTTTCATAGTTTTTAAGTATGTATTTTTTAGTTCATTACCTACGGCAATGAGGTTGTTATTATAATCTATGCTTTTGCATCTTCAGCCACAAATAGGGCGGTAGACAGCAATACAAAGCTACAAATTTCACAATTTATTTCTTAAAATACAACTTTTTTGCTCGTTTGCATCGGTTTTTAATGTTTTTTAGTGACGTAATTATGTATAGTTATTAACAAAAAACGTGATTTGTCAACATTTTAAGCAAATTCATACTAAAATCAGCTGTTTTCTCGTAAAAAAATAATTCCTTTGTACTCAAATTTATTATGTAAGAAAAAATGGGACGTATTATTGCTATAGCAAATCAAAAGGGAGGTGTGGGTAAAACTACCACCGCCATCAATCTTGCTGCCTCGTTGGCTGTGAACAAAAAGAAAGTGCTACTCATCGATGCCGACCCGCAAGCCAACGCAACTTCAGGCTTGGGAATCGACCCCAAGCAACTCTCCACATCGGTCTACGAGTGCCTCGTCGACGACTATCCCGTGAAGGGGGCGCAAGTGTCATCTTGTGTCGAAGGGCTCGACGTGCTCGGTTCCAGAATCGACCTCGTGGGCGCCGAACTCGAACTCATCAACAAGCCGCATCGCGAAAAGGTGATGCAGGCCATGCTCAACGATGTGATGGCCGATTACGACTATGTGCTCATCGACTGCAGCCCTTCGCTGGGACTCATCACCGTCAACGCACTCACCGCGGCACACTCAGTCATCATACCCGTGCAAGCCGAGTACTTTGCCCTCGAGGGCATCAGCAAGTTGCTCAACACCGTGCGCATCATCAAGTCGAAGCTGAACCCCGCCTTGCGCATCGAGGGCTTCCTGCTCACCATGTACGACGCCCGCTTGCGCCTTGCCAACCAGATATATGAGGAACGGAAGACTCACTTCGGCGACATGGTATTCACCACCGTCATTCCGCGCAACATCAGGCTCAGCGAGGCCCCCAGCCACGGCCTGCCTGCCATTCTTTACGATCCCACAAGCCGTGGTGCTACAAGCCACATGCAGCTTGCCAAGGAACTCATCGCCA
>JAEEVB010000029.1 GCA_016287065.1 Muribaculaceae bacterium | reverse complement strand
TATTGGTATTGGTGGTGGAACCTTCAACGGTAAAAAGCAGAGCGTGGATGTACCGACAGGAGATCCGCGCGACGTGCTGAGCATTGAAGGTATGCAAGCAACCAAAATCACTGCTTGGACCGCTAATGCAGTCCCCTTAACAAGTGGAAGCAAATCACCCAACAACTACGTTGATCCACACAATTTGAACGGAATTATAGACCCCGACGAAGTGATTGGCACCATCGTAGTGCTTGACGAACATAACAAGCATTCTGAGTACACCTACAACACTGGAGTATCAGGTCACACAAGCACTTATTATCTCGATTGGAGTGCCCCAAGTGTTGTAACAGCCGTTACCGACATTGAAATCGACGACAAGCCAAGCGTCACAGGCGGTATTGGCGCCATCACCATCCAGGCACCCGAAGGCACAACGATAGGCATATACGATATGGCAGGACGACTGGTACAGCAATTCACTGCAAGCGGCAGTGAGATTGTTGTCGACGGTATGGTATCCGGCGTGTATATCGTGAATGGACAGAAAGTAATCGTGAAGTAACCTACATATCATCACACCATTAATCGGCAGTATTGGAAGAGAATACTGCCGATTATTCTTTTTATTGTTGGCAGTTTGGTTCAAAATGTGTAATTTTGTATGTTTTATAGCAATGTTGTTCAACACATGATCAAAAAAAGTACACTCGAAAAGGTAATCAGCGAAGACTTGGCTGCCATCTGGACAATACTGTCGGCAGAAGAGAAACGCCGTATTACCGACAACTTCATGATTCACAATTTCAAGAAGAATCAAATCATCTATGCCGAGAACGACACTCCAGAGTATCTCTGGTGTCTACTCAAGGGCAAGGTGAAGCTCTTTAAGGACGGTATAGGTGGCCGCCAACAGATTCTCAGGCTCTACCGCCCCATTCAATACTTTGGCTACAGGGCCTATTTTGCCAATGAGCCCTACGTGTCGAGTGCTGCTGCTTTTGAGGCTTCTACTCTGGGGGCCCTGCCCATGCAGCTGGTCAAAGACATGATTGACGAGAACCGCAGTCTTGCCTGGTTCTTCATACACGAACTCTCGAAGAACCTGGGTGGCTCTGACACTAAAATAGTGAACCTCACCCAGAAGCGCATACGCGGGCGACTCGCAGAGGCACTGATTCTGCTCATCGACAACTACGGCTTTGAAGACGACGGTGCCACCCTTAAAATCTATATGGCACGCGAAGACATCGCCAACCTCTCCAACATGACCACGTCGAACGCTATTCGTACCCTCTCGGCCTTTGTTCAGGAAAAGATTATCACCGTCGACGGACGCCGCATCAAGATTGTGAACCAGAACGCATTGCGTCACATCAGCAAATTCGGATAATACCATGCTCATCGCTCAAGCCAAACGCAAAGACAACATTGCCGAGTACCTGCTCTACATGTGGCAGGTCGAAGACCTCATACGCGCCAACCATTGCGACATCGACGAGCTGCAACGCAACGTGATTGACCGCTTTCAGGCCGATGACGCCACCAGTCACGAAATTCGTGAATGGTACGACTCGCTCATCAAGATGATGGAGCTGGAGCATGTGAAAGAGAGCGGACACCTGCAAATCAACAAGAATGTGCTCATTCGCCTCAACGACTTGCATCGCATGCTGCTCCAGTCGCCCAAATTCCCGCAGTATGGCGCTCAATACTATCAGGCACTCCCATTTATTGTGGAACTGCGTGCTAAAGCCCCTGAAAGCAAACAAGTCGACGAGTTGGAAACCTGTTTTCAGGCACTTTATGGTGTACTGATGCTCAAGCTGCAAGGCAAACCTATCAGCAAGGAGACAGAGAAAGCCATCGCCAGCATCTCCTATTTCATTGGACTGCTCGCTGCCTATTACAAGAAAGACGAAGCCGGTGAACTATTTGACGAAAACGATGATATTAACGCATGACATCATGAACAAACGCAACATACTCATCACAGGAGCCAACGGACAATTAGGCCGCGAAATGCGCAACGTGATTGAAACCGACTCTACCCTGAATGGCATTTATACCGATGTAGAAGAACTAGATATCACGTCGCTGGAAGCCATCAACTCGTTTCTTGATGCACAACCGGCTGACGTCATCGTGAACTGCGCTGCCTTCACGGCAGTGGACCGTGCTGAGCAGGAGACCGACCTTTGCCACAAACTCAATGTGGAAGCTGTCGAGAACCTGGCACATGCCGCCAAGGCTCATGGAGCAAAACTCATTCACATTTCCACCGACTACGTCTTTGACGGGACGGCACACCTGCCCTATCGCGAAGACTGCCCCACATGTCCCGCATCAGTCTATGGTTCTACTAAGCTCGAAGGCGAGAAACGCTTGCAGGCAGTACTGCCAATGGAGAGCATCATTGTGCGCACCGCTTGGCTCTACTCTCCCTACGGCAAGAACTTTGTGAAGACCATGATGGAATTGGGTCGCACCCGGCCGCAGCTCAATGTGGTATGCGACCAAGTGGGAACACCCACCTATGCGCTTGATCTGGCACGCGCCATCGTAGCCATCATCAATGCTCCGGAATGGCACAATGGCATCTACCACTTCAGTAATGAGGGTGCCATCTCATGGTATGACTTCACCAAAGCCATTCACCGCATTGCGGGCATCACCGATTGTGACGTGCAGCCTTGCTCTACCGAGCAATACCCCACTCCAGCCCGCCGTCCTCACTACAGCGTGCTCGACAAGTCGCTCATCAAGCACACCTTCGGACTGAAGATTCCTTATTGGGAAGAGAGTCTTGCACATTGCATCGAGAGATTAGAAATCAATAAAGATTAATCAACACTAAACATACAATTATCAACTGTGGCAAATCTAACAGAAGAAATCAAAAAACGCCGTACTTTCGCTATCATCTCGCACCCTGATGCTGGTAAAACCACCCTCACCGAGAAGCTGTTGCTATTTGGTGGTGCCATTCATGTGGCAGGTGCGGTAAAGTCGAACAAAATCAAGAAAACAGCTACCAGCGACTGGATGGAAATCGAGAAGCAACGTGGCATCTCGGTAGCCACCTCAGTCATGGGTTTTGAATACGAAGGTTATAAAATCAACATTCTCGACACTCCTGGTCACCAGGACTTTGCCGAAGACACCTTTCGCACGCTCACAGCCGTGGACAGCGTCATCATCGTGGTTGATGTGGCCAAGGGTGTGGAGCAACAGACGCGCCGACTCATGGAAGTGTGCCGCATGCGCAATACACCGGTCATCATCTTCGTGAACAAGCTTGACCGCGAAGGTCGTGACCCCTTCGACATCCTCGACGAACTGGAGAGCGAACTACACATCGATGTGCGTCCGCTGAGCTGGCCCATTGGCATTGGTGCCAAGTTCAAGGGTGTCTATAACATCTATGAACAAAACCTGAGCCTTTTCAAGGCCGACAAACAGCATGTAACCGACCGTGTCGACATTCGCGACATCAACGACCCAGCCATTGACAAGGCCATTGGCAGTAACGATGCCGAAAAATTGCGTGCCGACATCGAACTCATCGATGGCGTGTATCCGCAGTTCAGCACCCTCGATTACCTCGATGGCCTGGTAGCACCTGTATTCTTTGGCTCGGCACTCAACACTTTTGGTGTGAAAGAGTTGCTCGACTGCTTTGTGCGCATCGCCCCTTCTCCACGCCCAGTGCAGGCCATGGAACGCACCGTGGAACCTGGCGAGGACAAATTCACGGGCTTCGTCTTCAAGATTCACGCCAATATGGACCCCAATCACCGCAGTTGCATCGCCTTCGTCAAGGTGTGCTCTGGTGTGTTCCACCGCAACCAGTACTACCTGCATGTGCGCAGCGACAAGCAGATTCGATTCACTGCTCCCACAGCATTCATGGCGCAGAAGAAGGAAATTATCGACGATGTATATCCAGGCGATATCGTGGGCCTGCCCGACAATGGCGTGTTCAAAATTGGTGACACGCTCACAGAGGGAGAACTCATCCACTTCAAAGGCTTGCCCAGTTTCTCGCCCGAGATGTTCAAGTACATCGAGAACACCGACCCCATGAAGACCAAACAGCTCAACAAAGGCATTGAGCAACTTATGGACGAGGGTGTGGCACAGCTCTTTGTCAACCAGTTCAACAACCGCAAGATTGTGGGCACTGTGGGCCAACTGCAGTTTGAGGTCATCCAGTATCGTCTGCTGCACGAATACGGAGCCAGTTGCCGCTGGGACCCTATCCATCTCTACAAGGCCTGCTGGATTGAGAGCGACGATGAAGAAGCCCTCGAAGCATTCAAGCACCGCAAGCGTCAGTTCATGGCCATCGACAAGGATGGACGTGATGTGTTCCTCGCCGACTCAGCCTATGTACTGCAAATGGCGCAAGACGATTTCCCGAAAATCAATTTCCACTTCACATCAGAGTTTTAGTGGCTCCAATGCTTGACACGAAAAGAGTTTTTAGGTAACTTTGCGAAGAATTAATAACCGTATACACTATGAATCCAGATATTTTAGCAACATTATATGAGAAACACGTAGGTTCAGCACCCACCGAAATCAAACTGATGGACAAAGCCGGGTCGAACCGCAGGTATTATCGTCTCACGGGCGAGAAATCGATCGTGGGCGTCATTGGCGAATCACGTGAGGAGAACGAGGCGTTCATCTATATTGCACGCCATTTCAAGACCCAGGGGCTTTCGGTGCCCACAGTCTATGAGGTGAGCGACGACCACATGGCCTACATTCAGGAAGATCTGGGCGGCAAACCCGAGAACATACTATGGAACAAGATTCGCCGTAGCAGCATCACTCATGCTTACACCAGCGAGGAGAAGGAATTGTTATGCCGCACCATGCGCGACCTATGCGACATCCAGTTCCGTGGCACTCAGCGATTCGACTACACCAAGTGCTACCCGGCACAGTGCTTTGACGAACGTTCTATCAAGTGGGATTTGAACTATTTCAAGTACTGCTTCCTGAAAGCCACAGGTGTGATATTTAACGAAGACAAACTTGAAAACGACTTCGAACGCTTGACAAAAGACCTGCTGGCAGTACCCAGCGAGACTTTCATGTACCGCGATTTCCAGTCGCGAAATGTGATGATTGTGGGTGACCCCGATCATCCCGCCGATTGCCGTCTGGCCTACATCGACTTCCAGGGCGGACGCCGTGGACCGTACTACTACGATGTGGCATCGTTCGTGTGGCAATCACGCGCCAAATATCCTGAAGACCTGAAGAAAGAACTTATAGAGGCCTACATGGAGCAACTGCGGCTCTACAAGCCCAATCTTGACGAGAAGGAGTTCCTGGACAACCTTCGCTTGTTTGTGCTCTTCCGCACGCTGCAAGTGCTGGGTGCATACGGCTTCCGTGGATACTTCGAGAAGAAGCCCGACTTCATGAAGAACAGCATCGTGCCCGCAGTAGCTAACCTGCGCCGCCTGATGACCACTACAGCCTTTGACCAGTACCCCTACCTGAGCGAGATTATCAACGAATTGGTGAACATGAAAGACTTCACCAGCGAGGAGAAATCGCTCACTGTGCGTGTCATGAGTTTTGCCTACAAGAAAGGCATCCCCCACGACCCCTCGGGCAACGGTGGCGGTTATGTGTTCGACTGCCGCGCTCTGAACAATCCTGGCAAATATGACAAATACAAAGCCTTCACAGGCCTCGACGATAATGTGATCAAATTCTTACAGAAGGAAAGTACCATCGACAAGTGGCTCGAACACGTCTATGCCATGGTCGACGAGTCGGTCGAGCGCTACAAGAAGCGCAACTTTACCGACCTGATGGTGTGCTTTGGCTGCACAGGCGGTCAGCACCGCTCGGTCTATGCCGCACAACACCTGGCCGAACACATCCACAAGAAATTTAATGTGCGCGTCGAACTCACACACCGCGAACAGAGCGGCCACGACCGCACCTTCAACCCCGTAGAAGAATGAAAGCGCTCATCTTTGCAGCAGGACTGGGCACGCGTCTGCGTCCCCTGACCAACGACCGCCCCAAGGCGCTTGTCGAGGTAGGTGGCCGCACCATGCTCGAGCGCGTCATCACCCATGTGGCCGAGTGCGGGTTCACCGACATTACTGTGAATGTGCACCACTTTGCCGACAAGGTCATCGACTACCTGAGTGAGCACGACAACTTCGGGCTCGACATACACATCAGCGATGAGCGAGACCGTGTGCTTGAGACCGGTGGTGGCATCCTCAAAGCACGCCCTTTCCTGGATGGCGACGAACCGTTCCTGGTGCATAATGCCGACATTCTCACCGACCTCGACCTGAATGCGTTCTATCAGTCTCACCTCGATTCAGGAGCACTCGCATCGGTGCTGGTCAAAGATCGCATCACTTCGCGCTACTTCCTCTTCGACAACGATCACCGCTTGTGCGGCTGGGTCAACAAATCGACTGGTGACACGAAGCCCGACGGTTTCGTGTACCGCCCTGGCGAGTACCGCGAGTTGGCTTTCGGTGGCATCCACGTCATCTCGCCCGATATCTTCCCGTTCCTTCAGGAATATGCTCAGGCCGATGCCAAATTCTCTATCACGCCATTCTATGCACAGGAGTGCCACACGCACCACATTCACGGCTATGAGCCGGCTGGCGACTACCGTTGGATTGATGTAGGCAAACCCGAGACGCTCGCCCAGGCACAAGCCTTGTTTGAGGAATGAATCACAAGCATAATAACAAAATAAGGAGAGCCGAAACTCTCCTTATTTATTTTAGTAATTGAATAATCTGATTCTTATTCCATTTCAGCCTCAACCAGTTCTTCGTCGGCATAAGCCATGTCGTCATCATCATTAGAGTACTGACTCATCATTTCCTGATATTGAGTCATATACTTCTCTTGCTGCTGTTTGAACTGAGTGTACATGAAATCCAGGAACTGCATGAAGTTCAGCTTCTTGCCATCCTTGCCAAGCACATAGAATTGACCCTTGCTATTCTTAATGTCCTTGGAAACGTTGTCGCCACATATAGTATAGTCACCCAATTTCATTTTCATGTAGGTGCCTACCATAGCTCCGGCAAACAGCTTGCTAGCTTCCTGAGCATCAATGCCGCCTGAAGTATTCTCCTCGGCATTGGGCGTACGCATCTTAATGAATGCCATGTCGTTACCCTTCACGCCAGCATCAATTTTCAGGCCATCGGCCACAAACGAGAACATATTGTTCTGCAACGTGGCAGCCACATTCTCTTTGCGCACGAGATTGCCAACCAGTTTCACAAAGTCGGCAGCCTTCGTGGTCTTAAAGCCAATAGCCAACTCGTTAAATTCGCCCAAACTATTACCGTTATAGTCGGTAGCAATGAACAGTGGGCCGTTGGCCGATGCCAGCAGCGAACCAATATTCAGTTCACGCATCGTGGGATCCTGATTCATAGCGTCGAGCATCGCCTTCACCTGTTCAAACTGAGCAATGTTCTTGCCCTGGATGTTGATTACGACCACATTATCCATATTGGCAGGCACATACTGCAAGAAGCTGGCATCACCGGTTGTCAGTGCCGAATTCAAGAGCTTGGCAAGGTCACTGTTATCGTCCATGAACAACTTGCCCTCAGCAGTCACAGTGTTATCGGCAAGACTCGAAGTTACAGCAATAGCCTTAATGTCGCTTATCAGCTCCATTATCGAGGCAAACGATGAATCAACCTTGTCGCCAAACATGGCCATCAGACCAGACACTTTGCCCATGTTCAAATACAGGTTCACGTCGTTGTCGCTATCGAGGCAATCATCAGCACCCTCGCATTCCGAGATATTGGCGAAGTCGGCCTCATACTGCTTCTTGGCAAAACTCTTGAATGCATCCTGGATTGAACCACCCATAGTGGCGCCAATCATCATGATGTTGTCCTTCAAGGCAATGCCCACATTAGAGCCACCAGTGAACTGAATGCCGTCTTCTTCACTGAACGAGAGTTTCTCGCCACCAAGGGCACCCTCTTCAAGCGATTTCTTCGTGTCACTGTCACTCTTCAGCGGCAGGTAAGCCACCACAGGCACCTGCATGTTGTCCATCGAGAAATAAACGTAAATCTTGTTCTCGGTATCCACACCCAGTTTGGCAATGCCTTTGCAGATTTCATCAAACTGGCGCTTGTCGTTTGCGCTCATCTCTGCCACCAGACCCTGAGGCAGATTCTTGATAACACCGTCGTCGGCTATCTCGGCACCCGAGTGCTCGATGAGGGCTTTAGGGTTAAAGGAAGCAACAACAATGGCATCCTTCGGCACCATCTTCTTCATTTTCTTGTCAACCCCGCTACAGGAGGCAACAGCGATCAGCAAAAATGCTAACGATAAAAATTTAAATGTCTTCATTCGTTTAAAATAAAAATATGGTTAAATTTTTCAGTGATTACATGATTACAAAAAGCGAGCCAATTTTGTCATAGGTCATAGTCCGACACAAAATCGTCCTCGTCATGATTCGGGAATTTGATCGACGTCAGTATCGAGAGCAGCGCAAGTACTACATTGTCGTTCTCGTCGGCAGTATAGAAGAGCCCGTCACCCTTCGTCGGACTGCTCATCCCGAAGTTGAAGAACGAGCTATAGTCGTTCACCTTGTTTTGCACATAGATTCCCAGCGCCGACTGCCCAAAGCGGTCTTTACAGTCGGGGAAATCGTCGTAGTAGTTACCTTCCAGCAGTTCGTGGTCCAATCGCGTCAAGTACACGATATCGTCAACTGCACCCACCAGCAGTGGTTTACCACCATAATTATACACGTGGCTGCCGTTCTTGAAGTAGTCGGGCTGCCCCATGCTGCTCGCAAACTGCTTGATCTGCCCTATCACACCTTCAGCGTCTTTGCTCTTGGCGGCAATGGTCACATTCCAGTCGCCCGCAAACACATCTTCGTTGTCGCCTGCCATATAGCTGGGCGACAGTGCTATGGCCAGAGGACCATCGATAGAGGCAATCATGCTTTGCACATCAAGTTCCTCCAATTGTGGATAGGTGGCGAGCTGCTTGAGTCCCGCTTTTACCTGCTCCATATTGGCTACTGCAGCACCATTCACCGATGCTGCCATCACATATTGCATGCTGCTCGGTATTGCTTTCAGAAAACTGTTGTCGGCCTTCGTCAACGTCGTCTCGAGCAGGCGCACATAGTCGCTCGTCTCGCCTGCCTTCACCTCGGCCGTGAGTTTCGCACTTTCTTTATCTAGTTTCAGGTGGAGTCCTATCGCGTCAATATCCACATCGGTGAGCAGCATCAGCCCGGGCGAACGCCTCATGGCGTCGCTCACAGCAGGAACACTTTTCAGCGCTGCCGTTATGCCCTTCATGTTCAGCCAAGCATTCACCTCGGCATCGGCTTCCAGGCAAGCCATCACATCTTCATGACCGTCGATGCTCGTCGCATTCTTGTTCAGGATGCTGATGGCGGCATCGCCCATCACATTGTCGGCCGTGGAGCGGTTGGCCCGGCCATAGAACAGCACGCCGTCGTCAATCACAAAGGCATAGTCAAGATAGTGCATAAAGTCACGATCGTGCATTTTCTTGAAAGTGAGGCCCGTTTCCCGCTCTATCAGCTTCTTCACGGCCTCCTCGTCATCAATCATGGCAAGCAGCACATAGCGGAACGTCTTGTTCGTGAAAAACACATAAATGTTCGATTCAAGGTCCAGGCCCATGCGAGGAAGCATCTTCAGCAAGTTGCCAAGCCCACTCTCCTCGTTGGCTTCAATGGCAGTCTTCAAGCGGTCGGGAATCACCGCTTTGCCACCCTTCAGCATGCCGCCCTCGCTCAATATCGTCTCCACGTCTATCGCAATCACTGCGGTCGCATCCTCAGGTATCATCCCGAGCATACGACTATTGCCCTTGCTGCAGCCGCTCAGCACAAGCGCCACTACAAGTGCAAGCCACATACATCTAAGCATTTTCAACATTTTCGCTTGCTTGCAGTTTTCAAAAATCGTTTTCTACTCACAAATATAGATATATTTTCTGAATTACCACCTCTTTCAGCCCAAAAATCTCCCAAAAAGCATTATATGGAATAAACATTCTAGAGTCAACTGTGCGCCTACAAAAATGCAAAAAAATGATAACGCATAGTTTTGCACCGATTTTTTTGCTAATTTTGTAGGTTATTTCAGAAATCTCATTTTTAACAACCAATAATGGCTGAAAACTTAGAAATTAACGAATTGGAACAGCAGTCCTCCGACTTCGGCGGATATGAAAAACTCATTACCCTCACGCCACGAGAACACATCAGACTGCGTCCGGGTATGTACATTGGCAAGTTGGGCGATGGTTCGCAGAGCGACGACGGCATTTATGTGCTCATGAAAGAGGTTATTGATAACAGTATCGATGAGTTCAATACCGGCTTTGCCAAACCCACCATCAGCGTTGATGTCGAAGATGGCACTGTAACCATTCGCGACTACGGACGCGGCATTCCCCTGGATCAGGTCAAGGATGCCTCGTCGAAGATGAACACCGGTGGCAAGTACGACTCTAAAAACTACAAGCGCAGTGTGGGTCTCAATGGCGTGGGTATCAAGGCTGTGAATGCGCTCTCGAGCAATTTTTACATTCGCTCAGTGCGCGACGGCCAGTGCGCCAGCGTCACCTATAAGGAAGGGCTCGTCAAGAAGGAAAGCGGCATAGTGGCTGCTGATGAGGGGGAAGAAAATGGCACGCTCGTGCGCTTCAAACCCGATGGCACCATCTTCAAGAACTTTGAGTTCCGTGAAGATATCATCGAAACGATGATCAAAAACTACTCCTTCCTCAACACCGGACTCACACTCCTTTTCAATGGCAAGCGTTATCATTCCCGCAATGGCTTAAGTGACCTGGTGAAGGAGAACATGACTAACGACCCGCTCTATCCACTCATGCACTTCAAGGACAACGACATCGAAATCGTGGTCACACATGCGCAGCAAATGGGCGAGGAGTTCTACTCCTTTGTCAATGGCCAACATACCACACAGGGCGGAACGCACCAAACGGCCTTCCGCGAAGTGCTCTCACGCACCATCAAGGAATTCTATGGCAAGAACTTCGAGTTCAGCGACATTCGCAACGGCATCGTGGCCGCAGTGAGCATTAAGGTCGAGGAACCCGTCTTCGAATCACAGACCAAGATCAAACTGGGTAGTAACCTCATGTGGAAGGATGGTCCCACCATTTATAAGTTCATCAACGATTTCGTGAAACGTGAAGTTGACAACTACCTGCACAAGGACCCCGAAACCGCCGAGATCATGCTCAAGAAGATCATGGAGAGCGAACGCGAGCGCAAAGCCATAGCCGGTGTGACCAAACTCACACGCGAGCGTGCCAAGAAGGTGGCACTGCACAATAGCAAGTTGCGCGATTGCAGGGTGCACTTCAACGATGTTCGTGCCGGCAAGGTTGACCGCCGTGAGGAGTCGTCATTGTTCATTACCGAGGGACTCTCGGCAAGCGGCTCTATCACCACCATTCGCGATGTCGAGACTCAAGCCGTGTTCTCTCTTAGAGGTAAGCCTCTGAACACTTACGGTTTGCCCACCAAAAAGGTGTATGAGAACGAGGAATTCGGTCTCTTGCAGGCTGCACTCAACATAGACGATGGTATCGACGGACTCCGTTATAACAAGGTAATTATCGCAACCGATGCCGATGTCGACGGCATGCACATCAGACTGCTCTTGCTCACCTACTTCCTCCAGTTTTATCCCGAGCTCATCAAGACGGGGCACCTCTACATCTTGCAGACCCCACTCTTCCGTGTGCGCAACCGCAAAGATGCCAAGCGCAAGAACCGCGCTGCCGGCAAGGAGGCAAAAGAGCAAAAGGTGGAGACCTACTACTGCTACACAAACGATGAGCGTGTCAGAGCCATCAACAAACTGGGCGAAAATGCCGAAATTACCCGATTCAAAGGCCTCGGCGAGATTTCTCCTCCTGAGTTCAAAGATTTCATAGGACCAGACATGCGCCTTGATCGCGTGCATCTGCGCAAAGAAGATTCGGTGAACAACATGCTCGCCTTTTTCATGGGCAAGAACACCATGGAGCGACAAGAATTTATTGTTAACAACTTAGTGATTGAAGACGATGAAGACATCACCCTGCACTGACAACAAGAGAATAGCACTTTTCCCGGGCTCTTTTGACCCCTTTACGCGCGGCCACGAGTCCATCGTGATGCGGGCGCTGCCGCTTTTTGATGAAATCATCATCGCCATTGGCGTCAATATCAACAAGCAAGCACTCACTTCGATGGAGCTTCGCCAGAAACTCATCGAGTCGGCCTTCAAGAATGAGCCCAAAGTGAAAGTAGTTACCTACACAGGCCTCACTGCCGACGTGGCGCGGCAATATAACGCCAACTTCTTCTTGCGTGGTGTGCGCATGATTCAAGACTTCGAGAACGAGATGAACATGGCCGAGGTGAACCGCGAGTTGTCGGGTATCGAGACCGTTCTTCTCTACACCTTGCCCGAGTATAGCCATATCAGTTCCAGCATTGTGCGTGAACTGGTCAAGTATCAGCAAGATGTGTCGAGCTATCTGCCCCTCAACATCGACAAGAACCTGGTTCCAGACCATTGGGTTTTCAAAAAGTAACAATTTGTTGTAGATCATATTATGAAAAAGACTAACATATTTATCATTATTGCTGTTCTGGTTACAGCAGTGGCGGGTGCTCGCCAATCGATGCCCAAATCGCTCCAGAAACTCATGAATGCGCAGTATGCCATCAGTAACCTCTATGTGGATAGTGTGGATGATGAAAAACTCGTCGAAGACGCTATTGTGGGTATGCTAGACAAACTCGACCCGCACTCCAGCTACACCGACGCCAAGGAGACCAAGGAGATGGAAGAACCGCTACAGGGTGAGTTCAGCGGCATCGGCATCCAGTTCAACATGAAGCAGGATACGCTCTATGTGATCCAGACCACTCCTGGTGGCCCTTCAGAGCGTGTGGGTATCCTGCCTGGCGACCGCATCATCTACGTCAACGACACCACCATTGCTGGTGTGAAAATCAAGAATAGTGAAATCCAGCGCAAACTGCGTGGCAAGAAGGGCACGAAGGTGACCGTCAAGGTGAAACGTGGCAACCAGAAAGATCTCATCACCTTCAAGATCACTCGCGATAAGATTCCCCTCTATAGTGTTGATGCCAGCTATATGCTCGATGAGCGCACCGGTTACATACGCATCTCTAGTTTCGGGGCCAAGACCTACGACGAGATGATGGATGCTCTCGACAAGCTCAAGAAGCAAGGCATGAACCAGGTTATCATAGACCTGAACGACAATGGCGGAGGCTACCTCAACTCGGCCATTGAGATGAGCAACGAATTCCTAGATGGCGGACAGCTCATCGTCTATACCGAGGGATTGAGGTCGCCACGCAACGAGGCAACAGCCTTCGGTAATGGCAAGTATAAAGACCTGAAGATGGTGGTTATGGTCAACCAGTACAGCGCTTCGGCATCTGAAATCTTTGCCGGTGCCATGCAAGACTGGGACAGGGCCGTGGTGGTTGGCCGCCGCACCTTTGCCAAAGGCCTTGTGCAGCGCCCCATTCGCTTCGACGACGGCTCTATGATGCGACTCACGGTGGCACGCTACTACACCCCCTCAGGCCGATGCATCCAGAAGCCCTACGTCAAGGGTGACAAGAAAGCCTACAGCGAGGATATCGTGAACCGCTCGAAGGAGGGTGAATACTACTGTATCGACAGCATCCAGTTCAACGACTCACTGCGTTACTCCACGCTCAAGAACCACCGCACCATCTATGGCGGAGGCGGCATCATGCCTGACATTTTCGTGCCAGTCGACACCAGCGAGTACAGCACCTACTATCGCGACCTGGTGGCCAAAGGTGTCATCTATCAGTATGCCATAGACTATGTCGACAAGCATCGTAAAGACATTAAGAAACAGTATGCTACGGTTGAAGACTTTGACAAACGGTTCAATGTGACCGATGACATGATGCAAGCGCTCATCGCTGCTGGGGAAAAGGAGAAAGTGACCTATAACGAAGAGCAATACAACACCAGCAAGCGTGTGCTGCGCACCTATGTCAAGGCACTCATTGCCCGCGACACCTTCGCCGAGCAGGAGGCCTACACCAAGATCGTCAACCACGAGAATCCCGACCTCAAGGCCGCGCTCAAGGTAATCTATGACGACCAGCTCTACAACAGCCTGCTGCTCAACGGCAATCCCGAGTACGAGGCTATCGCCGCCCGTCATCATGCGCAACAGTCACAAGCAAAGCCTGCCCAATAGCTTTGTAACCTCATAGCAACATATCAATAACAAATGATGCCTCGCAAAACGAGGCATCATTTGTTATGTTACAACGGGCATCACAAAGCACTATTAATCAATCACTTATCGTTGCAATGCGAGAAAAACGCTATTCAATTACATAGAGAGTGATAGAATCGGGGGTAGCTGCCACCGAGAGGTCCATCTTGTAGGTCGAGTCATTTTCGAGCGTCTCTTCAGGCGGTACACCCACACCCACTCCGGGTGCCATCACCGACCCCAGCACTGCCCCCATCTCC
>JAEEVB010000276.1 GCA_016287065.1 Muribaculaceae bacterium | reverse complement strand
TTTGTTGAATGATGGTCAGAACATTTTCAAGCAGGATTTTTCGATAAGCGAGGAATATCGTCCAAAATATTTGATAAATAATATAGTGGAGATAAAGGGGATGCTCGCTTAAAATCCTTTAGATTAAGCTAATAATAAATCTGCTAGATTCGCAATCGTTTTTAACGCGGTTGCGATTTTTTTATACCATGGGGGTCAGGCGAGGAAGGGGTTGTGGAGGCGCTCGGTGCCGATGGTGGTGGTGTAGCCGTGGCCAGGGGCGACGACGGTGTCGTCGGGCAGGGTGAGCAGCTTGGTCTTGATGCTGGTGATGAGCCGGTCGAAGTTGCCGCCAGGCAGGTCGGTGCGACCAATGCTTCCTTCAAACAAGGTGTCGCCTGAGATGACGGTTGCACTGTCGGGCATATACAGGCAGATGCCGCCCGGCGAATGTCCGGGTGTGGCGAGCACCACGATTTTCTCGCCACCGAGCAAGAGTTCGTCGCCGTCCTTCAAGGCTTGGTCAATGCTGAAGGAGGGCACCTCTACCTTGAGTCCGAAGAGTTGTGCCTGCATAGGTAGTGATGCCGAAAGAATCTCGTCGGCTTTGCTGGCAAGGATCTTCACGTCATATTTGTCGGCCAGCCATTTGGCACCGGTCACATGGTCGATGTGGATGTGGGTGAGGATGACCGCCTGCAAGGTGAGTTCGTGGCGATCGAGGAAGTCGACAATCAGGTCGCGCTCATCGTCGCGCATCATGCCGGGGTCGACAACAATTGCCTTCTTGGCGGTTTTGTGCCACAGGATATAGGTGTTTTCGCCAAAGGGGTTGAGTTCAAATCGTGAAATGTTCATGCTCAGAATCTTATAGGGGTAGATAAATGAGTTTCTTGGTTTTGAAGAATTCCTCGCTGAAGTGTGCAGAGAGGTCCTCGACAAGCACTTGCCGCCTGAACGGGGCAATCTCGGCGTTGAGATCGCCGCCCTTGAGGGCGATGAGGCCGTTGGGTACGGCGTTCTGCTGCTGTTTCTTGTCGATTAGCCGGCGCACAAGTGGCACCATGTCGCCCAGGTCCATCACGGCACGGCTCACCACAAAGTGGAAGGTGCCTTTCACTTCCTTGATATCGCCGTGCTGCAGGGTGACATTGGTGAGTCCTGCCTGCTCGGCCACATCCTGTGCCACCTTGAGCTTCTTGCCAATGCGGTCAACCAGGTGGAACTGCACTTGCGGATAGTAAACCGCCAGCGGAATGGCGGGGAAACCACCGCCTGTGCCCAGGTCGAGCACCCTGGTGCCCGGGGTGAACTTCACAAACTTAACAATGCTCAGCGAGTGCACAATGTGGTTCAGCTCCAGGTTGTCGATGTCCTTGCGCGAGATGACGTTGATTTTCGCATTCCACTCGGGGTAGAGGCGCAACAGGGTCTCGAATTGCTGCCGTTGCTGGTCGGTGAGTTCGGGGAAGTATTTTGTGATGAATTCCATTATTATTAATATGTAATATTTGAAATATCTCGATAACTCATTGCTTGAGTTGAAGTTCCTCTTCGAGGCACCTTTGCCTCTGCATCACTATGACCAAGCTGCGAACCTCTGCGAGGTTCTGGCATGGTCTTAATCACATAGTCGCATCTTCGATGCGCCTGACCTCTTTGAGGTCATGATGCCGTTCAGCTTCGGTTTAGCCTGGCCTCTTCGAGTTTATTCTGTATTAAACTAGAAGCGGTTGATGATGGAGTTCTCGGCGGCCAGCGGCTTGAGCACATCAAAGCCCAGGGTGATGCGCGGTTCGATGAGTGCGTCGGCGGCCAGTTCCTGCGGCAGGTAGCTCCATGTGATACCGTTCTCCTCGAAGCAGAAGTTGGTGGTTACTGACAGGTTGTCGATATTGAAGTAGCCAATCTCGTTCAGCTCGTCGCTGTTGCGGGTGTGGGTCTGCTCCAGCAATTTGTTCTTGAGCAGCTGGCATACATCGGCAAGAGCATCGTCGCGGAAGATGCTCAGGTCGATGAGTTTCATTTCTTCGAGGTCCAGATTATAGTAGCGGTGCATCTTCGAGGTCACCACATCATTACGCTTGTAAGTCACCTCTTTGCAGAAGGTGATGATACTGTGCTGGTTATAGGCAGCCGTTATGTTCACGTTGATGAAAATCTTGTCGATGGGCGTACCGTTCTCGTCTTCAAGAGCAAAATCGTCTTCTTCCTCACCGTCGCCCGCCACGTTCTGACGTGTGATGCCCATAGTGTATTGTTTCACGGCATCTTCGATCGTGAGTGAGTCGCCGCACTCCAGCACGGTGGTGATGAAGAGCTTCTGCAGCTTCTCGATCTGTTGCTTGTTGACGAATGCCTTGGGGTAGGTGACCGACACGTCGACCTGCACCTTGCAGTTGTTGCCGTTGCTCAGCGGGAACGAGAGAGTGTCGGCCTGCTTGAGGCTGCTCAACGTCACAGTGGCTTCGTTGCCGCCATCGGCATTGGAGTTCTTGCCGCCCGAGCAACTGGCTACCAGGGCTATGAGTGCCAAGGTCAAGAACATGTGTTGGATATAGTTTTTCATCGTTTGAGTATTGCGTTTAGAATTTGGGTAAAAGTACAAAAAAAATCAATACATCCATCTATTCAGGGCAAGTTTCTTGCAAAAAATGTCTTTTCGTCACGCAAATCTGCCGTGGGGTTCTTTTTGGTCAGACAATGGATGACTATTGGTTGACAATTTGTTTTATTGATGACAATTGTCTCGGTGTTAATGGGATGGATGAAATTTTTTGGAAAAGCGGGAAAGGTGGGAAAAGCGGGAATTTTGGGAATCGTGGAAATCATCAGTTGTCAGTAATCAGTTTTCAGTTCTAGATGATCTAGCCGTTCTAGTTGTTCTAGATGTTCTAGAGGGTCTAGATGCTCAGATGGGATGGAGGGTAACGATGCAACTTTTGGGAACGTTGGGAAAAATG
>JAEEVB010000275.1 GCA_016287065.1 Muribaculaceae bacterium | reverse complement strand
GATGGCATGACCCGCTACTATGGTCGCAACGAGGGCTCTTCTGGGTTATACTCGAAGTTGGACAATGTTCCTAATCCTCCCTATGATTTATAACATATTGTATATTATTAGCATCAGAAGAAAATGACTATGAACCACCAGTTTTTCATCGACGAAGAAGCGGCTCGCTGCCTGCTTTGTGCCGATGGCCCTTGTAGCCAAGCCTGCAAGCATGGCGACCCTGCACGGGCAATGCGTGCTGTGCGTTTTGGCAATGCCGCTCTAGCCAAACAGTGGATTGCCTCTTGTTCTACCGACGATCTTGAGGCAGCCGAACAGGCCTGTATCCATTACGATCGTCCTGTGCGCATCAGGGATATTGCTGCTCAATTGCCCGATTTTGAGCCACTTGAACAACCCGAACCAAGTCTCGAAATTGACTTTTGTGGCTTGCATTGTGAGAACCCCTTCTTCCTCGCTTCATCGTCGGTGTGCACCAATTACGAGATGGTGGCACGCGCATTCGATGCCGGCTGGGCTGGAGTCTACTACAAGACCATTTGTCTCGACGATATCCAGGAGGTTTCGCCGCGTTTCGACTCCGTTCCCCGTGAGGGAAACCATGGCGACTTTGGCAGTTTCCGCAACATGGAGCAGTTGAGCGAGAACCCCGCTGAGGTGGACTTTGACATTTTGCGACGTCTAAAACGCAACTATCCCTCTAAGATTGTGGTCGCCTCTATCATGGGCAACACCGAAGAGCAATGGATTGAACTCGCCAAGATGGCCGAGCAGGCTGGTGTGGATGCCGTGGAGCTGAACTTCTCGTGCCCGCAAATGCGTCTGGCGGGTTTAGGTAGCGATGTGGGGCAGGACTCTGAATTGGTCTTGTTCTATACCGCCCATGTGAAACGCTCGGTCGCTATCCCCGTGATTCCCAAAATGACGCCTAACATCACGCACATCAATCAACCCGCCATGGCGTCTTATTTTGCTGGAGCCGATGCCATCAGTGCCATCAACACCATCAAGAGCGTAACCATGAGCGACAGTGCCATGGTCAATGGCAAGAAGACCGTTTCGGGACTCTCAGGCCGGGCTGTCAAACCCATCGCATTGCGCTTCATTCTTGAAATGGCGAAGAACACTGTGATGAAGAACATCCAGTTCAGTGGCATTGGCGGCATTGAAACGTGGCGCGACGCACTCGAGTTTATACAGGTCGGCTGCCGCAATGTGCAGGTGTGTACTGCCATCATGCAGTATGGCTACCGCATTATCGATGACCTGATTGCAGGCCTCAAGCATTATATGGCGAGCCGTGGCATCAATCATCTCTCCGAACTTGTTGGCGAGCAGTTGCCTCTCTTTGTGCGGCCGTCGCATCTCGATCGTGAAACCATGGTCTTCCCCGTGATTGACCGTGAGAAGTGCATAGGTTGTGGTCGTTGCTACACCTCCTGCAGCGATGCTGGGCATCAGGCAATAACTTTCGATGACCGCAAACCCCAAATCGTGGGCAAGAAATGTGTCGGTTGCCACTTGTGCCGCCTTGTGTGCCCCACAGCCGCCATTGGTCTGGCAAAGCGCATTCCCAAGAAATAGGGTAAAGCACACGGTTTTCAGTTATAAGAGTGCAGTTCGCATCATCTCATGCAGCTGCACTCTGCCTTTTTATATGTTTTCAAGTGGTGAGTTTGTGCCTAATGTTTGCGTGTTTGTAATAAATTAATATTCAGTATGTTGTGATAGTATAAGATATGGATATTTAAGAAAAAGTGAGTTTTTTGTGAGTTTTTTATGGCCCTTGAAATTTGACACACATCTTTTATGGTTATAAATTTGCAACAAATTCGTTCGTGAAAAATCATTTTTTTAATCCATAATACTCTTCAACAAAATGAAAAAATCATTTACTTTCCTGGCAGTCGCTGCAATGATGGCATTCAGTGCCTTGACAGCCTCTGCCGATTACCATCTCGTGTTTAGCGACGAGTTCGATGGTAATGCGCTCAACACGCAGGTGTGGAATGTGGAGGTTAACGGCAATGGCGGTGGCAACGGCGAGTTGCAATACTACACCGCTGGCAATGTGACCGTGAGCAATGGCGCTCTCAACATTACCGCCAAGCGTGAAAACTATCAAGGTAAGCAGTTCACATCAGGTCGCATCAACACCATGGGCAAGGCTGCTTTCAAGCATGGCAAGATCGAGGCAAGCATCAAGCTGCCCAGCACTGCCAACGGTTTGTGGCCCGCTTTCTGGCTCATGGGTAATGACATGGCCGATGGCATTTCTTGGCCCTATTGTGGTGAGATGGACGTGATGGAGGCTGGTGGTGCTACAGGTATTGCCAACGGCACTCAGAACCGTTATTTTGCAGGTGCCATGCACTGGGGACCCTACTCCAATGGCAACCATCCTATGTATGCTGCCGACTACACTGCTGCCTATAGTGTGCAGGACGGTGAATTCCACCTCTACACTCTCATTTGGAATGATCAGAAGGTGTCGATGTATCTCGACCTCGACAAGTATCCCAATGCTCAGCCTTATTTTGAGATGAACATCAACGACATGTCACAGAACAACTCTCCCGGCAACTATTTCCACAAGCGCTTCTTCCTGCTTCTGAATCTTGCTGTGGGTGGTTCTGTGCCTGGCATATACGATGCTAATGCAATCACTGCCATGAATGGTGGCGACAAGGTGATGTCGGTCGACTACATTCGCGTTTATCAGCTTGAGGGTGAAGAGAACTACCTTACCCCCGACGGCTCGATGGGCGATGACACACCCGTAATTGAACCCGACGAGACAACCGATCTGGGTCGCTATGGTTCGCTCTCTCTTGATGAGAACAACAATTCGACCTTCGATTTCGAGAATTCTTATGATTATGTGGTGATTGGTGCCAGCAATGGCGTGATTGAGCAGATGGGTGACAAGGTTTACGCTAACTATAG
>JAEEVB010000274.1 GCA_016287065.1 Muribaculaceae bacterium | reverse complement strand
ATAACTTATGTTGATAGCAATCACCGGTGGCATAGGGTCAGGCAAAAGTGTGGTAACTAAGGTGCTTGCCACAATGTCGTGTCCCGTCTATGATACCGATTCTCAGGCTCGAAGGCTGATGACAACCGACGAGGTCTTGAAACAAGAACTGGTTCGGGAATTTGGCTCATCGGTTTATGATGCCGATGGATCTCTCAACAGAGTGAGTCTTGCTGCTGTTGTTTTTAACAATCCGGAGGCACTTGAGCGATTGAATCACATTGTGCATCCGGCTGTGATACGAGATTTGGAGCGGTGGTACAGCCGCTGCAGCAGTGAACACGCTTTTGTGGAAACGGCTATCTTGTACCAGAGTGGACTGGATGCTGTGGTCGATGCTGTGTGGCGTGTCGATGCCCCTGTTCAGGTGAGAATCGATAGAGTAATGCTGCGAAGCAATCTCACCGCCACTCAGGTGACTGAGCGAATTCGAGTCCAGGAGGCAGAAGAGTGCCATGCCGCCCCCGATGCTGTGATTGTGAATGATGGTGTGATGCCTATACTTCCTCAAATTATGCGTCACTTGGAAGTGTTAAAGTAGGTTGTATTTTTATATTCCAGTGAGTAATTATCTCTCATTTACGAAAAAATCGCTATCTTTGTGCATTGGTATAAACGAAATCATTTAATTTTACAATTATGTTAAAGGAAATATTGAACATCTCAGGAAAGCCAGGTTTGTACAAGTTGCTTTCTTACGGAAAGAATACAATCATTGTTGAAAGTTTAATTGACAAGAAACGCATGCCCGCACATGCCCGCGAAAAGATTATCTCGCTCGGTGATGTGGCAATCTATACAACAGGTGAAGATGTTCCTTTGAGCCAGGTGCTTGAATCAATCTATGCAAAATATGAAGGTAAACCCATTGAGATGGAGAAATTTACAACTCCCGACGATTTGCACAAATTCTTTGTGGGAGTTTTGCCCGATTATGATGAGGACAGAGTGTACAAGACCGATATCAAGAAACTGATTTCATGGTATAATGTCCTTGTCAATGCTGGTTTCACCTCGTTTGCCGAAAAGGAAGAACCTGCCGAAGAAGAGAAGAAGGAAGAAGCCTGAAAAGGAAGAAATACGTGAGAATGTGCTAAGGGTTTATGGGAAAATCGTATGCCTTTAGCACATTTCTCGTTAATTATGACCGATTTGTTTAAACGATGTTTACATAAAGGTGTGCTGGTGGCTTTGCTGGTGATTATGGTTGCTGGCATGGCAGGGTGTCACTCTAAAAAGAAAGTGGTGGAGAATAATAGAACTAACACCACTCATCGTGTGAGTGACGAGTGGCGCACGCTTGACATCAAACTTGGCCGAGGCGATAACAAGCGCTTGTACAAAGAAGTGAAGTCGTGGCTGGGAACGCCCTATAAGTATGCTGGCAGCTCTAAGTCGGGCACCGATTGTTCGGGTTTTGTGATGGAGGTGTATAAGGAAGTGTATCATCAAAAGTTGGAACGCAATTCCCAGAAGATTTTTGAGAAAAACTGCTATGAAATCAATAAAGGGGACCTGAAGGAAGGAGACTTGATTTTCTTCAACACTGGCAACAAGAAACGACGCATTAATCATGTGGGTATTTACTTGAAAGAAAACATGTTTGTGCACGCTTCATCGTCACGAGGCGTGGTGGTGAGTGATGTGCGTGAAACCTACTATGTGAAACACTTTGTGGTGGCTGGGCGTGTGAGAAAGGATTAAGTCACACACGGTGCCTCGTGGTGTTGCCAACAAGAGGGGTGAGATTGGGGTTTTCTGTGGTATTATTGGTACTTTTCCCAGGCTCCCATGCTTTTCACTGAATAGTATTGCAGGTTTGCCGAGTCGCATTCGGCAAGGAATTCTTCGTATTCGGGTTCGTAGATGCCACCTGACAGCATTATCGTTGCATTCTGATATCGGTCATGAACATCGCTTGCTGCAGCATGGCAGCGCTTGGTGATGAGAGCAATGTCGGTTTCGGGCAGTTGCGGTGAACTGAAGGCCTTGTCGCGCTTGTTTGTGATGGCAGCAATGCGGGTGCCGCAGATGCAGGCAAACGGAGGATTCACATAGGCCCATGGCTGATTCATTCCTGATGGTTCAATGACAGAAATTGAGTCGATTTGCTGATAGGCTAACATGCCTGCATAATATCGCTTGAACTTGTTGACATCCACGCTGTCTATGTCGGGAACCCACAGGTAACCTTGATTTTTTTCAAAGAAGAAAACCGGAGTGCTGGAAAATGAATTAAGCACAACCAATCCCCGTTGCGGCAGTTGATAGAGTCTGTAAGCATGCATTAAAACACCCGCTGCAAGCAACCCACCGCTAACGATGGCTGGACGCCATGATTTGAGTTTGATTGCAACTGCTGCCAGTATGATTATGCCATAGTAAATGACGACATCTAACCGCGACATGTAGATGTTGTCGATGTGCGACACACCGGTGCCGTTAATTGTGTTTACTATGTAATCGATAAGGTGGAACAGTGCATTGACAATGTTGGTGAGCATCGTAAGTTCAATGCCAGCTATGCTGAGCAGGAAGAAAATGCAGCCAAAGGCCATGACGAGGGTAAGAATGGGTATAACCAGAAGATTTGAGATAACCGAGGCAAACGAGATGCTGTGAAAGTAGTAGGCCGTAAGGACGATCGTCGACAACATGGCTATTGCCGAGATGGTTATCGACGATTTGACATAGGAAATGATTGCATTCTTTTTATGTTTGTGCTGATTTGACTTTGGCGAGAATATGATGATGGCTGCTACTGTAATGAAGCTGAGTTGGAATCCCGCATTGTAGAGCGCGCTCGGTGTTATGAGCAGTATGACTATGGCCGCTGCAATGAGCGCGTTGAGAGGGGTTGACTTGCGGAAAAATATGTAACCTGTGACCACGAAGATGGTCATGATTGTAGCCCTCACTACCGAGGCCGAAAGACCCGTGAGAATGGC
>JAEEVB010000028.1 GCA_016287065.1 Muribaculaceae bacterium | reverse complement strand
CCGCTGCTGGTGGGCGAGAAAGTGTGTGTGAAAGGATGGGTTCGTACCCGTCGTGGCAACAAGCATGTGCAGTTCGTTGCCCTGAACGATGGCTCTACCATCAAGAACATCCAAATTGTCATCGACCTGCAGAAGTTTGACGAGGAATTCCTCAAACCCATCACCACGGGCGCCAGCCTGCATGTCGACGGCACCCTCGTGCCCTCGCAAGGCAAGGGGCAAAGCGTGGAAATCCAGGCCGAGGAAATTGAAATCTACGGAACTGCCGACCCCGAAGAATATCCTCTGCAGAAGAAAGGTCACACCCTGGAGTTCCTGCGCGAGAAGGCCCACCTGCGCATGCGCACCAACACCTTTGGCGCCGTGTTCCGCATCAGGCACCACCTGGCCTTTGCCATCCACAAGTTCTTCAACGAGCGTGGGTTCTATTACCTGCACACGCCGCTCATCACAGCCAGCGACTGCGAGGGCGCAGGCGACATGTTCCAGGTGACCACCCTCAACCTGGGCGACCTACCTAAGACCGAAGACGGCAAGACCGACTACTCGCAGGACTTCTTCGGCAAGACCACCAGCCTCACCGTGTCGGGTCAGCTCGAGGGCGAACTCGGTGCTACCGCACTGGGCGCCATCTACACCTTCGGCCCCACCTTCCGTGCCGAGAACAGCAACACGCCCCGTCACCTGGCCGAGTTCTGGATGATTGAGCCCGAAATCGCTTTCTACGACATCAACGACAACATGGACCTGGCCGAGGACTTCATCAAGTTCTGCGTCAAGTATGCTCTCGAGCACTGCAAAGACGACCTCGAATTCCTCAACAAGATGTACGACAACACGCTCATCGAGCGACTGCAGAGCGTCATCAAGGACAAGTTTGTGCGACTCACCTACACCGAGGGAATCGAAATCCTCAAGGCTGCCAACAAGAAGTTTGAGTTCCCCGTCGACTGGGGTACCGACCTGCAGAGCGAGCACGAACGCTACCTCGTCGAGGAGCACTTCAAGCGTCCTGTCATCCTTACCGACTATCCGCGTGAAATCAAGGCTTTCTATATGAAGCAGAACGAAGATGGACGCACTGTGCGCGCCATGGACGTGCTCTTCCCGCAAATTGGCGAGATCATTGGCGGTAGCGAGCGTGAGGCCGACTACGACAAGCTCATCGCCGAGATTGAGCGTCGCGGCATTCCCATGAAGGACATGTGGTGGTATCTCGAGACACGCAAGTTCGGCACTGTGCCTCACAGTGGATTCGGCTTGGGATTCGAGCGACTCATTCTCTTCGTGACCGGTATGGCTAACATTCGCGACGTCATCCCATTCCCGCGCACGCCCAAGAACGCCGAGTTCTAATCACGTGCCGCACACAAGGCAACACAACACAGGAGGCTCGATGGTTCACACCACGAGCCTCCTTTTTTCTTAGCGGGCTGTGCCTCGTCTCGCCTGCTTGCGGGCGATGAGCAGGTTGCCTACCGATCGCACCAGCGGCGTGACCATCAGGGGGAAGAAGGCCACATTCGCCACCTGTGGCAGCAGGGGCCAGGCCAGCAAGGTGAAAATGAGCACCAGCACAATGGTGCGGTGCACTCCATGCACAAACTTGCGGCAGCGCTTCCACCACATGAGCAGCGGTATGAGCAGATAGAAGGGGTGCAACCACAATGCATTATAATTGGGCGAGGTAGCCTCGTGTGTGGAGATGAAGATGAGGAAGAACAGCACCACGCCCCACAGGCCATAGAGGGTGTACAGCAGCACGTCATACCAGCGCGAGGCCTTGCCTCGACGCACGTCATATCGCGTAATGAGCAGCGTGATTATCAGCAAAACCAGTGCAAAGAACAGCGGGGAAAGGACGAAAGGAGTCGGGTCTTTGACCAGTCCCTTCTCGTCGCCGTCAACGAGCACACGGCTGGCACTCACCAGCGGCACTTTCACGCCATCCCTGTCAACTGTAGCACCTGTCATGTGCTGCATGAGTTTCATGGGCGAGAACATCTCCTGACGAAGCGTCACAACGGTGTCGATACCGCTGCCCAAGGCCAAGTCTATGCCAAACTCATCCCAGGCATAGTTGGCATTATAATTGCGCATCATGTCGCGGAAAGTGCTGTGGCTCGCGTTGCCTGTGTAGTGCAATCGGCCGCCCAATGCTTTCTCGATAATGTCACGCGGGCGTGTCGCACAGTTGTTGCTCAAGAACTTGTAGCGGTAGGTCGCATTCTCGGGGAGGGCATTGTTGCGCAAGTAGTCGCGCACATAGGCTGCTTCCTTAGATGTGAGTGCCAGTTCCTGCTCCACAACCTTGCGGCCTGCATAGCCCGACAGAGCCAGATCGGGAGGGATGGCTCCGCACAGATAGTCGGTCTGGCCTGCCACAAAGTGCATGGCAAAACCTGGGGCGAAGAAATCGAAGAGCCCGTAGTTATAGAACACGTCGTTCACACCGTCACGCACACGCAGTTCGGTATGGCCATACAGTTCATAGACCTCGCTGCCGGGATAAATGGTGATTAGGCTCACTTTGATTTCACCGGGTGCAGGGGACACACTGTCGGTAGCTGGCATGGCACCGCTCACAGCCCAAGCCATACACACCGCCATCACAGCCATCGCATATTTCATCATTCCTTGCATTCTCATATAAATTAACTACGCATTATTGAGTAGACGTTATTTCAACAACAAAAATAAGCAGGTGTTTTCTTACCAGATTTGTTCATTAGTCGCTATTATTGTGCAAAATTAGAAATTCCTCTAGAATTAAACATTTTTTCACTTAAAAAAAATACGGAAATTTTTCGTAAATCGATTTTTCGCTTTATCTTTGCAACGCTGAAACATGAGTTTTCAGCACCTGAAATTGATTGCACTTTTCTATACAGATTCTATTCATAAAATTTGAAAGTCCCACTCGTGAGAGCCGGACTTTTTCCGTTTTTTATACCCATTGCACACAAAGCACACCTTTATGTGCAATTAACATGCCCTCTGCTCACAACACCCTATATCTTTGTGTGCATATACTAATAGTTAACAACACGACACCATGAGCAACAAACAGCAAATCTTCCGAAAGGCTTTCAACGACAGTTGTGAGCAACAGCGCATCACACGCCACCACATCACCGATCCTTTCCTGGCTCAAAGTTTACCCAACACACAACTAACAGAATCCCACCCTTCCGACCTATGGCAGGGCATCTGGGCACACGGTGAAATGGCTTGTCTCTTCGGCACATCGTGTGTCGGCAAGTCAATTCTTGCTATGCAAATCGACAAGGAACTACAGGAAAAGGGGCTGACAACCATCTATTTTAACCTCGAGAACAGCACTTATCCCGTACAACCGCTCGTCAACACTTGCTCACCACCCGAAGCCAATCTCTCTCCCGATGCCAGAATCGAATTCATCGCGCAGCAAGTCGCCGACAAGAAGCCTCAGGCTGTTTTCATCGACGACATCAGTTTCCTCGTCGACAACAAGAATCACCATGGCATGCCGCTGGCACTCAACAAGCTTCGTGTCATCTGCCAGCACAGCGGCACGGCCATGCTGCTGATTACACATTCCCGAAAGCGCAAGTCTACCGACCTCACAACGCCCGAAGAACTGCTGCACCAATACGATATCATGCACGCATGCGACTCTGTTTTCTCCCTGGCTACGACAAGTCGCTGGAACTCGACATCCCGACACACAACACACTACATCAAGCAACATAAGAACCGCATGGCACCCGTCATTCTCGACGATGAAGCTGTCATTTCTGCCCAGCTCATCACATCCCACGATGGCAATCTCATCTTCTCCAACCTGCAGCGCAATGAGTCCGAGCACAGCCTTGTCCGCGACAACGGTTTCAAGTCTAGAGAAGAGCAATACGATGCCATTGCACATTACCGAAAACTCGCCTACTCCACTCGAGAGATTGCCGCAATCGTAGGGCTTTCGCAAGCACAGGTATCACGCATTGCAAAATGCCTCAGCCAAGATTTGTTCATCAGTCATTCCTTCACCAGGCCTCAACAATGTGATGCATCTGATTCATACGATTCATGCCACTCCTCATCAGCATTCAACCCATCCGACACACTCAAGGCTACCGATGCATCTGATTCATGCCATTCGTCACCATCATCCGGCAATGATGTTCAAGAACTCGGCGACACCGTCGCCCACAAAATCTCTCGCCGCTGGCCCAATTCCAATTCTTCTGTCAAAAAACTCATGAAAAAATCCCGACGAAATAAACTCACTTACTCTACACAATAACCTCTACAGCACCCATTTCACCTTGCCACGCGGCACATGAGCATAAGCAAGGCTTGACATCGATTTCTATATCTGCCTCACACGAGTCCAACATCTCTGTCAAAGCATGACAACCACCAGAAAAACCATTGGAAAAAGGAGGGCAAATACACATTATATTAAAAAAAGGGACGAAAAGTCAGAAGTTTTTCGTAATTTTGCAAATTCTTGTGTCAGTCAGCATGATTGGCACCATAATTGCAAGTAGAAAAAGAAAAAAACAAAAACGAAACTATATATGGGATTAAATGACTTTTTGAAATCCATGTTTGGCAACAAGAGTGAGCGCGATGTGAAGAAGATGCGCCCTCTGCTGAACAAAATCAAGGAAATCTATCCGTCTATTGAGCAATTGTCGAACGATGAACTGCGTGCACGCAGTGCTGCGATTCGCCAGGACATCGCCGACTACGTGCAGCCTCAGCGCGACGAGATAGCTAAACTCAAGGCCGAAATCGAGACGATCGACTATGAGGAGCGCGAGCCCCTCTGGGAGAAAGTAGACAAAATCGACAAGGAAATTCTCGACCGCCTTGAAGAGAAACTCAACGAGGTGCTGCCAGAGGTATTTGCCATTGTGAAAGATACAGCACGCCGATTTGCACAAAACGAAGAAATTGAGGTGACTGCCAACGATTTCGACCGCGAACTTGCATCGCAAGGCAAGGACTTCCTGGAGATTGATGGCGACAAGGCTATCTACTTCAACCACTGGATTGCAGGTGGTAACGAAATCACTTGGGACATGATTCACTACGATGTGCAGCTCATTGGCGGTATCGTGCTTCATCAAGGTAAAATCGCCGAGATGGCAACCGGTGAGGGTAAGACCCTGGTGGCCACACTGCCTGTGTTCCTTAACGCATTGGCAGGACAAGGCGTGCACATGGTGACAGTGAACGACTACCTCGCCAAGCGTGACTCGGAGTGGATGGGACCCCTCTACCAGTTCCATGGCATGAGCGTGGCTTGTATCGACAAGACGCAGCCCAACTCGCCTGAGCGCCGTGCTGCATACAACTGCGACATCACCTTTGGTACCAATGCCGAGTTTGGTTTCGACTACCTGCGCGATAACATGGCCATGCAGCCCGAGGATATGGTGCAGCGTCCGCATCACTATGCCATCGTCGACGAGGTCGACTCGGTGTTGATCGACGATGCCCGTACGCCTCTCATCATTTCAGGTCCTGTGCCACGTGGCGAAGACCAGATGTTTGACCAATACAAGCCCAACGTGGAGCGCGTGTATGAGGCTCAGCGCCGCCTGGTGACTAACCTCCTTGCCGATGCACGACGCCTCATGGCAAGCCCCGACGAGAAGCAGGTGGCCGATGGCACTCTGCTGCTCTACCGTGCTTTCAAGGGTCTGCCTAAATACAAGCCTCTCATCAAGTTCCTCTCGCAGGAGGGTGTGAAGGCTCAAATGCTCAAGACCGAGGCGAAGTACATGCAGGACAACAGCCGCGAGATGTATGTGGTGACCGACCCGCTCTACTTCATCATCGACGAGCAGAACAACACCGTAGAACTTACCGACAAGGGTATTGATGTGCTCACGCAAGGCACCGACGACCCCAAGTTCTTCGTGCTCCCCGACATTGCCAGCGAACTGAGTGCTGTGACCAACGAACCCCTCACCGACGAGGAGAAGGTACACAAGCGCGACGAACTGCTCCAGAACTACTCGGTCAAGGCCGAACGCGTGCACACCGTGACGCAGCTGCTCAAGGCCTACACCCTGTTTAACCGCGACGACGAGTATATCGTCGACAACGAGGGCAAGGTGAAGATTGTGGACGAGCAGACGGGCCGTGTGATGGAGGGTCGCCGCTACAGCGACGGTCTGCATCAGGCTATCGAGGCCAAGGAAGGTGTGAAGGTGGAAGCCGCCACTCAGACGTTTGCTACCATCACCCTGCAGAACTACTTCCGCATGTATCACAAGCTCGCCGGTATGACCGGTACCGCTATTACCGAGGCTGGCGAGTTCTGGGAAATCTATAAACTCGATGTGGTCACGATTCCCACCAACAAGCCGGTGATCCGCAACGATATGTCCGACCGTGTCTACAAGACCGAGAAGGAGAAATTCAATGCCGTGATCGACGAGATCGAGAAGATGCGCAATAGCGGACGTCCATGTCTGGTGGGTACCACCTCGGTCGAGGTGTCAGAGCGCCTGAGCCGTCAGCTCAGTCTGAAACACATTCCGCACCAGCTGCTCAACGCTAAGCCCGAACGCACTCAGAAGGAGTCTGAAATCGTGGCACAGGCAGGTCGCTCAAGCGACGGCCTGGGTGTGGTGACCATCGCAACCAACATGGCTGGTCGTGGTACCGACATCAAGCTCACCCCCGAGGTCAAGGCTGCAGGCGGTCTCGCCATCATTGGCACCGAGCGCCACCAGTCACGCCGAGTCGACCGTCAGTTGCGTGGTCGTGCCGGACGTCAGGGCGACCCGGGTAGCTCTGTCTTCTTCGTTTCGTTCGAAGACACCGTGATGCGCTGGTTTGCCGGCGACCGCACCGTGAAGTTGCTCGACCGCCTCGGTCTGAAAGACGGTGAGGCCATTGAGTCGCCCATGGTTACCAAGTCTATCGAGAACGCTCAGAAGCGCGTCGAAGAGAACCACTTCGGTCAGCGTAAACACACACTGGAATACGACGATGTGATGAATGCACAGCGCAAGGTGGTTTACACACGCCGTCACCATGCCGTGATGGGAGAGCGCATTGGCATCGATATCATCAACACGCTCTACGACAGCGTAGAAGACACTGCCGACCGCTTCGGCCCCGACCAGTACGACGACTTCAAGATGCACGTGCTCTCGACCTATGCCATCGAGCCTCCCTTCGACGAGAACGAGTATCGCAAGATGGACACCAAGGATGTGATTGAGAAACTTTACGACGCAGTGCTCAAGGCATTCCGCCGCAAGACCGACCGCATCGTCGAGGTGGCCAATCCCGTGATTCGTCACATTGTTGAAGAACAACTCAAAAGCGGTGCTCCCGAGCCCGTAGGACAAATGCGTGTGCCTATAAGCGACGGTCGTCGCACCTTCGGCATTGTCATCGACATGAAGGAAGCCTACGAGACCCAGTGCAAGTCGCTCGCCAAAGCTTGGCAAAAGGCTGTGATGCTCGTCACCATCGACGAGAGCTGGAAAGAGCACCTGCGTGAGATGGACCAGTTGCGCCAGAGTGTGCAGAATGCTAGTTATGAGCAGAAGGATCCCCTCGTGATCTACAAGGTAGAATCGTTCAACCTGTTCAAGACCATGCTGGGCAACATGAACAACAAGGCCATCTCAACCCTGATGCGTGGACAGATTCCCGATGCTGCAGGCGATCCCAGCAATGTGGTTGACCGCGACCGTGAAGAGGCTATGCGACGCCGTGCTCAACAGCAGCAACGCTATAGCGAAGGCCGTGGCGGTGGTGGCGATGCCCTGGCAAGTGCCAGCGCTGCCAATGCTGCAGCTTCGCGCGGTGCCAGCCACAATGCCCAGCGTCCCACTGCTCCCATTCATGTGGGACCCAAGGTGGGCCGTAACGATCCATGCCCCTGCGGTAGTGGCAAGAAATTCAAGAACTGCCACGGCAAGGATCAGGTCTAAAACTCACATGCTGTAGGGACAAGGCGTGCCTTGTCCGATAGCCCCGTTAGGGGCGACAGTGAATAGGCAGGGGTGGAGCAGAAGGCAGAACCCCTGTTAATAGGCAAAAAACTGAAGATCAACCCCGTTAGGGGCGACAGGTACAAAAAAAAAGCCGGTGCTCATTGTAGCACCGGCTTTCTGATTCGCGCGACATTCGTGCTTTGCTCAATTCTTGAGCAATCTGGCGGCAGGTCAGTCTTTGAGCGAGTAGGTGATGGTTGTCACCACGCGCAGCACCTTGATGTGCGGTGTGTTCTCGTCGCGGTCTTCAATCGAGAACTGGCCCTGGTCGGCTGTCACAATCTTGTTCAGGTCGCTGCCGCACTGTTTAGCAAACTGTTCGCCAGTGGCTTTGGCCTTCTCGATGGCCTCTTCCATCATCTTGGGCTTCATGTCCTGGAACGAGGTGAAGTCGTAGCGGATGCTGTTCTCATAAGAGTCTGCCACAATGGCTATGCCTTGCTTGAGCAGCTCGCCCTGCTTGGAGATGATGCCGCGCACCTTCTCCACCTGTTCGCTCGTCACCGTAATCACCGACTTCACATAGTAGCGCTCGGCAGCGCGCTCGTTGTAGTTATACTCGTTGGCGTTCTTGTCCACGAGCACCGGCGGGTTCACCGTGATTTCCTTGTCCGAGAGGCCGTTCTGCTTCAAGAAAGCGACCACAGCAGCGTTCGTGCTGTTGATCTTGGCATACAGCGCCGGCAGGTCATTGCCCATTTCCTTGGTCACGATGGGCCATGTCACCTTGTTGGCGGGAACCTCCTTTTCACACAAACCTTTGACGGTCACCACACGGTCTTTGTTCACAAAGTTGTCGATGCCACCCTTGATGCAAAGGCCCAAAATAATAACGCCTGCGGCGATGATGAGTGCCTCGACCATCCAGCCGCTCAATTTGAATTTTGACATAAAAATTCTAATGAATAAACAGAATAATTAATAAGGTTTACAAACTCGCCAATTAGACCGTTGCAAACCTACCAAGGTTTAACCCTAATATAAAGAATATTTACTGGAGTTTCGGGGTGCCGGGCTCTATGACCAGATACACAAAATGCGAATCGTCGCCCTTGCCCACAAGCAGGGTGAGCGTGCGACCATCATTGCTGGTGAAATAGCAGTCAAATCCGTCAACCGTCTTCTTGATGAGCGTGTAGTTTTTGTCGAGCTTGGCGTGCACTTTGTTGGCAAACTTGATAGCGTCTTTCTTGCTCAGGCCGCTTTTCATGAAAGTGATGGCGCTGAACACATCAGAGGCCATATCACGAGGTGTGAACTCAAGGAGTGCGAGGTCATATTTGATGTCGTCAAATTTTGGGTCTGTGATGTAGTAGAAACCGCCAGTGTAGTCGCTGGGCACAAATCCATTAGACTCCAAGTATATTTTCGCATCAAGGTTGGTTGTCTCGTTCAATGTGCAGCCGAAGAATTTCTTGGGCAGCATATTCTGGTCTTGGGCCGAGGTTGTAACCGATGTGGCAAAACACACTATAATGGCTGTGAGTAAAGTTGCTATCTGTTTCATTGTTATCTCAATTTGAATTTCGATGCTAAGATACTAACATTTTTAAAAAACCGTGCCCACCCACATCGAAAAAAGCGTAAAACCACTCGATTCTCACATTTTTTAGCAGATTATGCCTATCTTTGTAACACGAGTTAACAAGAAAATGAAAACGACTGTCATCATCACACAACTGCTGCTCGCCCTGCTGCTTATGCAGGCATGCAATGGTGGGGGCTCCAGCCAAGAAACCCAGAGCATCATGCCTGGCGACTGTTCGCTGCAGCCTGGCGATGTGGTGTTCCGCCAAGGCATGAGCATAGAAAGCGACTTGGTCATGCTGGCGCAAGGCCGTGAGGGCATGTACTCGCATTGCGGCATTGTGGTTGATTCGGCCGGTGTGATGATGATTGTGCATGCTGTGCCCGATGAGCCCGATTTCGACGGCGACGTGAACCGCGTGAAGATGGACTTGCCCGAGCGCTTCTACTTGACCACACGGGCCAGCAGGGGCGAGGTGATGCGGTGCGATTCTCCCAGTGTAGCTCAGGCTGCTGCGGCTCAGGCCATGCGATACTACAAGGCTCACATGCTGTTTAACGACGACTACGACGATGCCGACACCACTCGGCTATACTGCACTCAGCTCGTGTTGCGGGCCTATGCTGCTGCCGGGGTCGATCTGCCAACTGGCGAAGCAAGACGTTATACCCTGCCCGGAATCTTCGATGTGTGCTGCATCTTACCATTGCAACTGCACGAGTGTGGATACTTCAAGAGCGTGAGGCGTTTCGAGACAAATACAGCTCAATTTAACGACAAAAACCAATAACCTCCCTCTTCTACACATTGAAATAGTGTAAATAATCCAAAAAAATTGTTTTGAACGACTGTTTTTAAAAATATTTCTGTATATTTGCATTTGTCATTGAAAACGGCGTAATAAATTTAGACTTAACACTCCAATGCTTACTCAACTTTACAATGGTCATATCCTCACGCCACAAGGGTGGATTAATGGAGGTTCCATTTTGATGGAAGACGGGAGGATTGTGGAGATCAAGAACAGCGCCACTCTTGAGGCAAAAGCCCAGGAGCAGGTCAACGTCTTCGGCATGCACATAGTGCCTGGAGGCATTGAACTGCACTGCCACGGCGGAGGCGGATGTGACTTTATGGAAGGCACACCCGAAGCGTTCAAGACGGCTACTGCCGCACACATGAAGCATGGCACCACCGCCATGTTTGCCACGCTGTCGTCGGCCACACTGCCCATGATCGAGAAAGCTTGCGAGACGTGCTCCGAACTCATGAAAGAGCCCGACAGCCCTATCATGGGACTGCACCTCGAGGGACCCTACTTCAATCCTCGCAAGGCCGGTGCACAGATGCCTGCGCTCATTCGAAATCCTAATATAGCCGAATATCACCATGTAGTGGAAGACTATGACGCCGTGAAGCGCTGGAGTGCCGCCCCCGAGTTGCCTGGAGCCATCGAGATGGGGCGTTATCTCGTCGATAAAGGCATTCTGCCTGCCATTGGCCACACCGATGCCGAGTACCCCGACGTCAAAGCAGCCTACGAGGCCGGTTACCGACATGCCACACACTTCTACAACGGCATGCCCGGTTTCCACAATGTGCGAGAATTCAAGCACGCCGGCACCGTCGAGGCCGTCTACCTCATGGAAAACATGACAGTGGAGATGATTGCCGATGGCATTCATGTGCCACCTTCCATTCTCAAGTTGGTGCACCGCATCAAGGGCGTAGAGCGCACCGCACTCATCACCGACGCCCTGGCAATGACTGCCAGCGACAGCGACAAGGCATTCGACCCCCGTGTGATCATTGAGGACGGCGTGTGCAAGCTTAGTGACCGATCAGCACTGGCCGGTAGTATCGCCACCATGGACCGCTTGATTCGCACAGCAGTGCAGCTGGCCGAGATTCCCCTGCACGACGCCTGCCGCATGGTGAGCGAGACCCCTGCACGCATCATGGGCATTTATGACCGCAAGGGCTCGCTGCAGCGAGGTAAAGATGCCGACATCATGGTACTCGACAACGAACTCAACGTGCATGCCATCTACGCTATGGGCAAGCGTGTGGAACTGTAATACCGAGTTTTTTGAGGGAAGAATGAAAAAAAAGTGCGATTGTAATTGCCAGTTACCATTTTTTTTGTAACTTTGCACCCACAATAACAAAACATGGTGAGATTAGCTCAGTTGGTTAGAGCGTCGGATTGTGGTTCCGAAGGTCGTGGGTTCGAGCCCCACATTTCACCCCAACAGGAAGTCACCGCCAGCAATGGTGGTGACTTTTTCTTATATACCATTAACCTACTTTGAACGAAAAGCAGGGAGCTTTATGGTACGAAAGGGTCAATTGGGGTCAATTGGTCAAAATGGGTCAATTGGTCAAAATGAGTGGTAAATTTTAAATGAAATCACTCTATTGGTCAAAATGGGTGGTGGTTATAAATTGTAAGGGATTGAACGAAAGCAGGCTTTATCGCCGATAGTAAGAAAAAACCTCCGAAGCATAATGCCTCGGAGGTTTTTTGAGCCGCGAGCGGGACTCGAACCCGCGACCTTTTCGTTACGAATGAAATGCTCTACCGACTGAGCTATTGCGGCTGATACGAAGCGTTCATGTGCTTCGTTGTGCTTAATTGCGGTGCAAAGATACAACTAAAAAATGGATTGTCGGCTATAAACTATCTTAATTTTTGCTTTGTCAAGCCTCAATTTTGCGATAGAGGGAAGTGTAACCGAAGGAGCTATTTTGGTCACAACGGTCGATGCCGAACTGTAGTAGGATGCCTGCTGCGTGTAGGTAGTCACATCCACAGGTGTAAGAATGAGGTTGATATCTTCGCTGCTGGCTATGCCGCCCTTATTGTCAAGAATGTCGATAATATATTCGCGCATGCCGTTGAACGAATACGACTTCTTGGCCTTGTTGTAAGTAGCATAGAACGAGTTCTTGTTATTGACCAGGCTATCGCCGGCAAAGAACTCCTCCTTCTTCCCCTCCTTCACGAGGAGCAGATACTTGGGGGGTGCGATATCATATTTGTTATCGATGGTTTCGGCCGGTATCTCGAGCGAGAGAGAGTTAACTACCGCCAGTGCATCGGCGGTGCTACTCCTGAACTTGTCGATGATTTCCTGAATGGGGAAATGCACCATCACTTCATAGCCCGCAGGCCCCATGACGATGGCATCACCATTGTCTACCAGCTTCTTTACATCCTCATCGATTTCAAGCTTGATATTGTTATTGGTGAGCACCTCAGGGGTCGAGCCCACATAACTTTGGCGAATGGCGGGATAGATAGTGTCAGTCCCATTCTCAAGTTTCTCACGCTTCTTATAGAAAACCTCAAGCTCTGTCGACACGAAGTTCATGACACGGCCCGAACCAAACGAATTGGTTATGTAAAGCCCCGGGAAGTGCTTCTTGAACTCGGCAGGGTCTCTAAAAACATCAGAATTTGTCACATAAAGGTCACGGATGCTTTGGGCATATGCAACAGGCATGGGCACAAATATCTCGCGCCAGACAGACGGAGAATCACCCATTGAAGAGGAAACAAACCTCTCAGCACTCTTGACCGAATAAGATATAGAACCAAGCACTTGAGTGGGGTCGTAATACCCCGTGGGGTCGAAGTCACTGTAGATGGGGCTTGACAGCTGCTTGTTGAGGGCATACACATTGAGACGCATAGGTACAATCGAGTCGCCCGTGAATCCACCTTCAGGTATCCTGAGCACGAGGCGGCACGAGTCAATCCAGTCTCTACGCGTTCCTACCGTGTCAATAACGGCCACAGGCATGAGTTCAGTCACCACATCGCTCGTGACTTGTCCGAATCCAGGTGAATTTACTTGTCCCAACAATTGTGTGCTGGTGCGTGCAAGCACCTTGCTGTTGAGCACTGATTTGCCGGTCATGACGAAAGTCGAGTCCTGAATCACATCACTCTCTGTATCCAGAATCGATGCGCCGATGTTCTCATCGGCACACGAAAAAGCACCCATCATCACCACAAAGGCAAATAGATTCAATAATATATTTCTCATATAAAGCAAAGAGTCAAAAAGGGGAAAATAATAATTGACACCGCTGTCACATAGGGGTTAGAGCGATTTGTAGAACTCAGTATAGGTCTCCACGCTTGTCTCGCCTGCATTGTAGGGAAGGAACGGCAGTTTCGACTTTTCCACCATTTTCAATATCTCGGGATCAATGTTTTCGCTGCACTGTATCACGCCGTCGCTGTGCTTGAGCGCTATCTTTGTGAGATCCATCAAAGTAGCCTTCTTGTCTTTCAGGGCCTTGATGTTACTATCCTTCAGACCGTCGAACTGCAGTTTCTCATATAAGCGTTCGTCGAATGGCTCTGCCAAATCGGTATCGAACAGCGAGTAAACCACCTTGGCGTGCTGGAACGACGGGTCATCGCCATAGAAGTCTTTGATATAAAGGGGAGCAAGCGCTGTGAGCCAACCGCTGCAGTGAATCACGTCGGGCACCCAACGCAGCTTCTTCATCGTCTCGAGTGTGCCACGCACATAGAAAATGCTGCGCTCGTCGTTATCTTCGGGCGACAGTTGAGTCTCCAGTTCCTCAGAGATATTCTTGTTGAAGTAGTCCTCGTTGAAGATGAAATAGACTTGCATGCGAGCTGGCTGCAACGTTGCTACCTTGATAATGAGCGGATGATCGGTATCATCGATAATCAGGTTCATACCCGACAGCCTGATGACCTCATGCAGCTGATGGCGGCGCTCGTTGATGTATCCGTACTTGGGCATGAAGGTTCTCACCTCTATGCCTTGTTCCTGTATGGCTTGCGGCAACTCACGACTCATCAGGGCCATGGGGCTATCCGGCAAGTAAGGGGATATTTCTTGTGAAATATATAAAACCTTATTTATGTCCATCTTGCTTATGTATTGATTAATATGCAAAGTTAGCGATTTTTTTTCATATAGCGGTCATTAGTGGCTGTGAGTTATGGTTTTTAAGTAAAAAAACGAGCGATTTTAACATTCCTAAATCCTTTAAGAAATTAGTCTTGAAAAAAACGACTTTGAACGATGAAATGGGCTGATACGTCTTTTGTGAGGCCCTAAGGTATTGCACGCTAATAAACTATGGTATAAATTTGCAGTCAAAGAAACAAATCCGCATGGGTTGAAACACTGCCTGCTTTCACAAAACCAATGAGGAATTGTGATGCGGGGCACCGAGAGAAAATAATTATATTAATGTCTAAATAACAAAAGAAAGATGAAAAAGATTGTTTTAGTTTTATCAATGATGATGCCCATGGCCTTAGCCATGACGGCTCAACAAGAAATGAAAGTGCAACACATGCCCGACGGGAAAGGTCGCATCGATCCCGTCGCCG
>JAEEVB010000027.1 GCA_016287065.1 Muribaculaceae bacterium | reverse complement strand
GGCTGCTCATGCGGTCGACAAACTCCTGAGTGCCATTAATCACGGCAGCAATCACTTCGCCAGGAATCAGGCTCTTGTTACGGCCGATGGTAGATGAAAGCAGGATGCCATCGGTGGCACCCACGCACAGCAGGTCGTCGAGGTTCATCACCACAGCATCTTGGGCAATGCCTTTCCACACGCTCAGGTCGCCCGTCTCACGCCAGTAGATATAGGCCAGCGATGACTTGGTGCCGGCACCGTCGGCGTGCATGATGTTGCAGTAGTTGGCATCACCGCCCAGAATGTCGGGAATGATTTTGCAGAAAGCCTTGGGGTAAATGCCTTTATCAATATTCTTGATGGCGTTATGCACGTCTTCTTTCGAAGCCGAAACGCCGCGCATGTTATATCGTTGTTCAATCATGATGGTTAGCAATAGAGTTTAAGGATGATGAAATAGATGAGGCTGGCAGGGGCAACCATGAGCAGACTGTCGATGCGGTCGAGCAATCCGCCATGGCCTGGGATGAGGTTGCTCGAGTCCTTGACGCCGGCGGTGCGCTTGATGAGCGATTCGAGCAGGTCGCCCCAGGTGGCGAAGGCCGAGACGATGATGGCAAGCACAATCCATTGCCACAACTCAAGCATGCCAAAGGTGGTGCCTGTGCAGTAGTAGAACACGAATGCCATGCCAATGCAGAAGAGCATGCCACCCCAGAAACCTTCCCACGACTTCTTGGGCGAGATACGCTCGAACAGCCGGTGCTTGCCTATGCTGCAGCCCACCACATAAGCGCCAGAATCGTTGATCCAGATGAAGATGAAGATGGCGAGCAGCATCATGGGCGACATGAGAGCGCAGATGCTGTTGAGCAGTGCCAACGGCAAGGCCACATAGCAGATGCCCATGGCCGAACGCTCGAGGCTGTGGATGGCATGCACTGTGGGCAGATACAATTGTGCAATGCCCCTGACCACCATGTAGATGAGAATGGGCAATAGCCACAGGCTGCGCGAGGTGGCGCCTGCATACATGATGAAAAATGAGATGAACACGGCAAGTGCGCCAATCATGTCGATGAGCGACAAGAGGGGAGAATGGGAACCGCTCTCCTTGTTGAGCCGCAGGATTTCCCACATGCCCACGACGGTGAAGAGCCCGAAAACGGTGAGGAACAAAGCCGGTGAATACTTGGTGAGATAGATACTCGTGAAGATGAGCGCCACGTAGACGCTGCCCGAGAGGATTCGTGTAACTAAATTTTTCACTACTTGAATGGTTTTATTACTGCAAAGGTATATAAAATCTCGCGGATTTTATCTAATTTTGTGGCTTAATTGCAAGAATTATCTCATTATATGAAAAATATCAGAAACTTCTGCATCATTGCTCACATCGACCACGGCAAGAGCACGCTTGCCGACCGCTTGCTGGAATATACCAAGACGGTGGAAAGCAAGGAGATGCAAAACCAGGTGCTCGATGATATGGATCTTGAGCGTGAACGTGGCATAACCATCAAGAGTCACGCCATTCAGATGGACTATGTGCTCAATGACGAGCACTACACGCTCAACCTGATAGATACCCCGGGACACGTCGACTTCTCTTATGAGGTGTCGCGCTCCATTGCCGCTTGCGAAGGTTGTCTGCTGGTGGTTGATGCCACACAGGGTGTGCAGGCGCAAACCATCTCGAACCTGTATATGGCTCTCGACAATGACCTGGAGATCATCCCAGTTATTAACAAGATTGATATGGACAGTGCTCACCCTGATGAAGTGGAGGATGAAATTGTTGAACTGCTGGGCTGTGATCCTGAAGACATCATTCGCACCAGTGCACGCACCGGTGAGGGTGTGCCACAGATTCTCGAGGCCATCGTGAACCGCATACCGGCACCCGTGGGCGATCCTGAGGCTCCGTTGCAGGCGCTCATCTTCGACTCGGTATTCAATCCCTTCCGTGGCATTATCGTGTATTTCAAGATTGTGAACGGTACCATTCACAAGGGCGACCTGGTGAAGTTTGTGAATACGGGCAAGAAGTATGATGCCGATGAGGTGGGTGTGCTCAAGTTAAGCCTGTCGCCTCGTGCCGAAATCTCGGCAGGCAATGTGGGCTACATTATCTCTGGCATCAAGGACTCGACCGAGGTGCGTGTGGGTGATACCATTACGCATGTGAATACTCCATGCGATAAAGCTATCGAGGGTTTCCAGGAGGTAAAGCCAATGGTGTTTGCCGGTGTTTATCCTATCGACCCCGAGGACTTCGAGAACCTGCGTTCATCGCTCGAGAAATTGCAACTCAATGATGCCGCACTCACGTTCACACCCGAGTCGTCGGTGGCTCTGGGCTTCGGTTTCCGCTGTGGCTTCCTGGGACTGCTTCACATGGAGATTGTGCAGGAGCGACTGAGCCGTGAGTTTAATATGGAGGTCATTACTACGGTGCCAAATGTATCCTATAAGGTATATGACAAGAAAGGTGGCATGACCGAGGTTCACAATCCTGCCGGACTGCCTGACCCGACGCTGATTGAGCACATCGAAGAACCCTATATTCATGCTTCCATCATCACGCTTGCCGACTTTATGGGACCCATCATCACACTGTGCCTGTCGAAGCGTGGCATGCTTACCAAGCAGGAATATATCTCGGGCAACCGCCTGGAACTGTCGTTCGACATTCCGCTGGGCGAGATTGTGATAGACTTCTATGACAAACTCAAGTCGATATCAAAGGGTTACGCGTCGTTTGATTACTATATCAGTTCTTATCGCGAGTCGAACCTCATCAAGCTCGATATTCTGCTCAATGGTCAGCCGGTGGATGCACTGAGTTCGCTCACGCACGTCGACAATGCGGTGACTCTGGGCCGACGCATGTGCGAGAAACTCAAGGAACTCATTCCGCGCCAACAGTACGATATTGCCATCCAGGCCGCTATCGGTGCCAAGATTGTGGCACGTGAGACGGTGAAACAGGTACGCAAGGACGTGACCGCTAAGTGCTATGGCGGTGACGTGAGCCGCAAGCGCAAACTGCTTGAAAAACAGAAAGCAGGCAAGAAGCGCATGAAACAGATTGGCACCGTGCAGGTCCCCCAAAAGGCCTTCCTCGCGGTACTGAAGTTAGATTAGAATCGAATTATACCTGATAATAATAAAACCCGCTGATTCAAGACGAATTAGCGGGTTTGTTGTTGTGGAGCTGGAGGGGGTTGAACCCTCGTCCAAACGCGGAACTAATGAGCTTTCTACATGCTTAGTCATGACTTGGTTTTCGTCGCAGGGCAGGATCACGACAACCAACCCAGCGCTTATCCTCTAAATTTCGAGTTTGGCTCGAGGAGTGCCATCCTCTATTTCCGATATTCCTGCACCACCATATCGAAACGCCTCGGAACAAGGGCAATCGGGTGATGTCTCGTCTCTAAGCCTTGCTCAGAGATAAAGCCCTACTTACTGTACTTCGGTTAGGCAGCGAGAGCGTAATTGTTTTCGCCATTTAAAATTTAGTGATGACTGAGATTCGAGAGCATTGCCATCATCGCTCTGCATGCTTACCCACCACCTCATCACGCTGTCAAAGCCATGTCAGCCCCATGAATGTGTGCTGTAAAGCGGATGCAAAATTACATCGATTTAATGAATTTGCAAAAAATATGCCAAAAAACTTTCATGCTCTGCCTCATAATTCGTAATTTTGCCGAGCAAATGAAAACGGTTGTATGTCATATAGCCCTGTTGCTGATGCTCGTAGTGTGTGCATGCAGTAAAAGTTGCCCCGATTACACGGTGCAATGCTCGTTCACTAGTGTGAAGACAGATAGCGTCACGCTTTATGTGCTCGAAGAAGACTACGGCATGATGCGTGATGCCGGTGGGGCGAAGGTGAAGGGTGGCAAGGCTCGGCTTCGTGGCCAGCTTGATGCACCTGTGATAGCGATGCTCAAAATGAGTGGAGTTGAGAAGCCATTCTACTTTATTCTGGAGCCTGGATTGACTACTATGGAGTTTGGCCGCGATTTTACACTGGTTCAGGCTGGAGCGCTGAATCATGCCTATGCATGTTATGAGCAACTGCGTGAACAATTGCTGCAACAACGAGCAGATAACCGTAAGCAGTATCTGAAACTGGCTGGTGACTCAACGCTTACTCAGGCCCAGGAAATGAAGTTGATGAGGAAAGATAGTGTGTTGTGTGACAGTGTGCAGCGAATGACTGTCACAACAATCAATGAAGGTGGCTTAGTGGGCACACTTGTGCGCCATCAGTATGCCGCTACTCTTGACAGCCTTCACCGCACCATGCTGCAAAAGGCAAAGTGAGGGATTAGCGATAGGTTTTGAGGGGAGGATAGAAAGCGTCGGGGATGAATTCGATGTTTTCGCTCCCAATGATGAGCATTACATCGAACTGGACGTCGATGTCGAGTTTTGTGTAATTCAGGTAAGCATTGGCTGCTGCAACCAGGTTGCGAATCTTTTTGGGGGTGATTGACAGCAGCGGGTCGAACTTCTCATCGGATGTGCGTGATTTGACCTCAACGATGTGAAGGCGGCCAGGTGTCTCGGCAATAATGTCGATTTCGAGATGACCTATACGCCAGTTTGTCTCACGAATGATCATTCCCTGCTTGATGAGGAATTCCTGTGCTATTCTTTCGCCTTCGGCTCCCAGTGTGTTGTGAATTGCCATAATGATGAAAAAAGAGTGTTTCCAGAAGGAAGCACTCTTTTGTGTGGTTTAAAAGATAGATTCTTACTGTTTCTTGTTCAGAGCGTTGTTAACAGCATCAGCGCCTTTTTGGATGGCAGCGTTAGCTACTTCTTTGCCTTTTTCAACAGCAGCGTTAGCAGCGTCCTTAACGGCATCCTTAGCAGCGTTAGCTACTTCTTTGCCTTTTTCAACTGCAGCGTTGGCAGCGTCCTTAACGACGTCCTTGCCAGCCTCAACAGCTTCACCAGCAGCTTCGGTAGCGTTCTCAACAGCTGCACTAGCTTCGGTAGCAACAGCCGAAGCAGCGTTGTCAACAGCCTGGCTCAGCTCAGTCTGAGAAGCAGAAGCAGAAGCACTTGCATTTTCAGCTTTCTTGTCGCAAGAAACAAAAGTCATAGCAGCAACAGCTGCCAGCATAACGATAACTTTTTTCATAATAAAAATGTTTTAAAACAATAGATTGATTAAACGTTTAAAAAAAATATTCGGGGCAAAGTTAATGTTTTTTTTTAATAACAAAACATTTTTACGTCAAAAATTAGTATTTTTGTGTCATAAATATAAAAAGCAGAGTTATGATCATCTATATCATCTTCATTCTCATATCAATACTGAGTTTTGTGATACAGCAATCGCTGACCAGTAAGTTCAAGAAATATTCTCAAGTATCACTGTCTACACCTATGTATGGCAGAGACGTGGCTAAGAAAATGCTGAGTGATCATGGCATTCAAGATGTGCAGGTGACCAGCACTCCGGGGTCGCTAACCGACCATTTCAATCCAGCCAACAAGACGGTGAACCTGAGCAACAGTGTGTATGGGACCAATAGTGTGGCAGCAGCGGCAGTTGCCGCTCATGAGTGTGGCCATGCCGTACAGCATGCCCAAGGCTATGCACCGTTGAAAATGCGCTCGGCCCTGGTGCCAGTGGTGAGCTTTGCCTCTCAGTGGGTGACATGGATTATACTCATCGGTATTGTTCTGGTGCAAGTGTTTCCTGTGATATTCTGGGTGGGAATCGGCCTGTTTGCAGCAACCACCTTGTTCAGCTTCATCACATTGCCCGTTGAGATAGATGCCAGCCGTCGGGCCATTCAATGGTTAGAAAGGGCCGGAATTACACAAGGTGAGAATACCACAATGGCCAAGAGCGCATTGCGCTCGGCAGCCTACACCTATGTGATAGCGGCGCTTGGCTCGCTTGCCACGCTAGTCTACTATGTGGTAATAGCAATGTCGGGAAGAAGATAATTCGTAAACTAAAATACACATATTATTAAAATGGCACAAAAACCATCTATTCCTAAAGGAACGCGCGACTTTTCGCCGCTTGAAATGGCGAAACGCAACTATATTTTCAATACAATCAAGGAAGTGTTTCTGCTATATGGCTATCAGCAAATAGAGACTCCTGCCATGGAGAATCTGTCGACACTGATGGGCAAATATGGAGAAGAAGGAGACAAGTTGTTGTTCAAGATGTTGAACAGTGGCGATTATCTGAAAGATGCTCCGACTGATTTGCTGGAGAACCGTGACTTCGTTCACCTGATTCCCAAGATATCGGAGAAAGGACTGAGATATGACCTGACAGTGCCCTTTGCACGCTATGTTGTGATGCACCGCAACGACATTCAGTTCCCCTTCAAGCGCTATCAGATTCAACCCGTGTGGCGTGCCGATCGTCCGCAGAAGGGGCGTTACCGTGAATTCTATCAATGTGATGCCGATGTGGTGGGCAGCGACTCGCTTGTGAATGAGGTTGAGCTGGTGTCGATGATCAATGAGGTGTTTAGCCGTTTTGGCATTGATGTGGTCATTAAACTTAATAATCGCAAGATCCTTACCGGAATTGCAGAGGTGATAGGTGCCCCCGAAAAGATTGTAGACATTACTGTGGCTATTGATAAAATCGATAAGATCGGCCTTGATAATGTGAAGGCTGAACTTATTGAGAAAGGACTTGATCAGGCGGCTGTGGATGCACTTGAACCGCTGCTCACTCTTGGTGGTAGCAATGACGAGAAACTTGACACGCTAAGTCAGTTGCTTGCTGCCAGCGAGATGGGCATGAAAGGTATTGAGGAAATGCGTTATGTGCTGACTCACGCCGAGTCGCTCTCTCTCAAATCGAAGGTGGAACTTGACGTGTCACTAGCCCGCGGACTTAATTACTACACAGGAACCATACTGGAGGTGAAGGCTTTGAATGTAGAGATGGGCAGTATTTCAGGTGGTGGCCGTTATGATAACTTGACAGGTGTATTTGGATTGCCAGGCGTGTCGGGCGTTGGAATCAGCTTCGGTGCCGACCGAATCTATGATGTGCTGAACACCCTCGATCTCTATCCAGATGATACTCTTGCCGGCACCAGAGTGCTTTTCATCAACTTTGGTGGAAAAGAGGCTACACATTCGTTGCAAACCGTGATGAAATTGCGTGCTCAAGGGGTGGCCGCCGAACTGTATGCCGACGAGGCAAAAATGAAGAAGCAAATGGCTTATGCAAATGCCAAGGCAATACCTTTTGTGGCAATGATTGGGGAGAATGAAGTGCAGACCGGTACGATTACGCTGAAGAATATGGCAACGGGTGATCAGCAGAACCTTGCTTTTGAAGAATTGCTGGATGTGCTAAAACATTGATGCCGATGGACAATGTGTTTGACAAATTGCGCGATTTGCCATTGTTTCAGGGAATCAGTGAAACCATACTTCACACATTGCTTGAACGATATCCTTTTCATTTCCTGAAGTATAGCGATGGAGATAAAATCATATCATGTGATGAGCCATGTACTCATATCCGTTTCATTTTTTCAGGCTCGGTACGGTTTGTTACCAGGAGCATGGTGTCGAAGTTATCAATTTCCTATAGTTTGGTTGCCCCAGATGTGATGGGTGCCGAATTTCTCTTTGGCCGCAAGCCCAATTATCCATTTGATGCCTTTGCGCAAGGAGATTGCGGGGTTTTGCAGTTGAAGAAAGCAGATTATATCGATATGCTTCAGAGTAATGATGTTTTCTTGTTCAATATCCTGAATTACCTGTCACGCAATGCTCAAGAGTCAACATTGTCGTTCCTGTCGCTCAAGCATGGGAATATTCCCAGTCGTTTATCGCTCATCCTTGAGTCGCTAGTGCCACCACATGGCACCCAATTGGTGCTTGAATTCAAGCAAAAGGATCTGTGCCTATTGTTAGGTTCGCGAAGATCATCGCTTCTTTCGTCGCTTGACGAAATGAAAAGCAAACGCATGCTTGACTATACCCAGTCGACCATCATGATTGATGATAGAGATTTGTTTATTGATTTAGTGAATTTATAAAGACATTGTAGTCACTATGAAATGTAAACATTATTTAGTTTGTCTCTTGTCGCTGTTTCTGGTTTTTGCGGCAGGAGCACAGAAGTTTGCTATATTGAGTGATATTCATGTAACGCCGGGCAATGCCAATGAATCGAAGTTGATTGCTGCAGTTGAAGAGATTAATGCAGGTGATGCCGAGGCAGTGATTGTGAGCGGTGACCTTACCAACGAAGGCAGTGACGTGCAGTTGCGTAACGTGAAGTCGCTGTTAGACCGCATTACCAAACCACTGTATGTGATTCCTGGCAATCACGAGAACAACTGGAGCCAAAGTGCTTGCAAGACATTTGTTGACTTATGGGGCAACGACAGGTTTGTCTTCTCATTAGGAAATCTTGTGGTTGTGGGCATGAATTGTGGCCCTTTCATGAAGATGGGCGATGGTCACATCAAGCAGGAGGACCTGATATGGCTAGACAAGACTCTGGGCGAGATGGTGCAGCCTGGCATGAAGGTGCTAAGCATCAATCATTATCCTATATTGGATGACCTTGACAATTATCGCGACTATGTGTCTGTTCTCAAGAAATATCCGGTGATTACGCATCAGTGCGGTCATTATCATCGCTGGCGTCTTTATGAAACTGATGGCATCAATGGCGTGATAGTACGTGCGCTTGATATGGGTAATGGTGACTATGGATACACACTGATGGATGTGGACCTTGAAAAGAACTGGATTCATGTGTATAACAAAACTATAGGAAAAGAACCAGTGGTGGTATATGCCTATAGAATCAATACCGACTACTACGACACGAACGATGCGGGACTTTATGCGACGTCGATGCAAGGACCGTTCATGATACAAGAGATATATGCCGATAATGCATCGGTTTTCACCCGATTAGGACTGGACAAGACACATGTGTATTTCGGCAATTCGTTGGGATATGTCAAGGCGCTCAACAAATCTACCGGAGAAATTGATTGGGATTATAAGACCTCGGCCATGCTGTTTTCTCGCCCTGCTGTTGATAAGAAATATGTTGTTTTGCCCACTGCTGACCGCCGACTGGTGTGGCTTGACAAAAAGACGGGCAAGCAGGTGTATCAATATGAAGCCCAAGGCCCATATGTGGCTGATGGTGTGGTTGAGAAAGGGATACTCTATCAGGGAGGTTATAAAGTGTTTCAGGCATGGGATGTGAACAAGCGCCGCCTGTTGTGGCAGTACGATAGCATCAACAATTATTGTCAGGCCGCCCCCGTTGTTGACGGTGGTGATGTGGTGTTTGGCGCCTGGGACACGAATCTGCGTGTTCTTGACAAGAAGACTGGTAAACTGCGTTGGCAATGGAACAATGGCGTGAAACAGAATCTATACAGCCCTGGAAATGTGGTGCCTGTGGTGACCGATGACCGAGTGCTGATTGTGGCTCCTGACAGAGTGACAACCTCATTGAACCGCACTACTGGTGTGCAAGTGTGGCGTGAGAAGAATGAGCACAAGGTGCGTGAAAGCCTTGGTGTGAGTGAGGATGGCAAGGTGGCTTATGCCAAGACGATGGATGGCACGCTTGTGGCTATGTCGACTGAAGGAGGTGAATACAAACTGTTATGGGTTGTTGACCTTGGTTTCGGTTATGAACATGCTCCTTGCCTTGTAGTGGAGAAAGGTGGCTACATTTATGTGGGTTCACGCCATGGCCAACTGGCAATTGTGGATGCCGCTACACATCAGGTGGTGTGCAACTACTCGATGGGTAGCAGTGAGGTAAATGGCTTTGAGATTGACGAGGATGGCAGCGTTTATTGCTCGCTTATCGAAGGTCGCATCTATCGCATCACGCCCATGAAGCATTAAGAGGCTGTGAAGGTGTAGAGTACTTGAGAAAAGTCGCACTGAAGCAGGTTCTCTTCTGGAATAAAGAATTGCGCGATACCCATATCGCCCCACATGCGCAGTTCCCCATCGACGGTGAATTGTGAACCAAGTTGCAGCAGGAGCGTGTTGAATTGCTCTTGTTGCTCTTGCTTTCTGGGATCACCCTCGGTGAATTTGGGCCAACCCGTCAATTGGTGTCCAGGTGTGGGCGAGAACATGAGAGCTTGCTCAATGGCGCACATTTCCTCGTTGTTGAAAAACTCAAAGAATTCACCTGGTTCGTTGTTTTGGAAGAGTTTAGCTACCACTGTTTTGAAAATGATATTGAACTCCGATTCGTTGATGTTGATAAACGACAAAGCGGGTTCAATGTCGAGCGCCACCTCTAAGCGTAGAGGGGAGTTCTCACATTCTTCAAGTCGTGGGGCTTCGATGTCGACGGGCGTCTTGATGCTTGGATGATAAACAACTCTGAAGCACTCCTGCAGGTCGGGCGTTTTGAAGTTCACACCATATATGTGATTAGAATTGGTGGCAATGAAGAATTGCAGTATGCCCTCGTTTGGGAGCAGTTCGCTCTCCTCCATGTCGCTGAAATTGATTTGTGCATGCAGACTCATCTTCACGCCGTCATATTCAGGGTAGGGCATATCGGCTTGCCAGTATGGGAGACCTCCCAGTTTTGAGTCGGTGATACCTGGTTTGTTATCGAAATCAGGAACAAGAGAGAAACAAGGCTTTGCTGTGAGTTGTTTAACCTCGTTAATAAATTGCTCGACGCGAGAAGAGTTGGTAGTCATATCGATTGTTTATTGATGTTCTTGAAAAAGTGTTGAGAGTGCTTCGGCACAGCGTTCGCCATCGATGGCACTGCTTACGATTCCACCTGCATAGCCAGCACCTTCACCGCATGGATATAAACCCTTGATGGTGATGTGGTGCAACGTGTCGTTGTCTCGTGGAATGCGTACAGGAGAGGAAGTGCGTGTTTCAACACCGATGACGATGGCATCGTTGGTTAGGAACCCACGGGCGGTGCGGCCAAAGATGGCAAACCCCTTGCGTAATCGCTTGCTGATGAAGGGCGGAAGCCACTGATCGAGCCTTGAAGGCTGCAATCCTGCGGCAAATGATGAGGGCGGAATGAGTTTTGAGGGCTTGCCGTCGACGAAGTCTTTCATTCGCTGTGCTCCTGCCACTTGACTATTGCCAGCTTCTTGGAAGCATTTTCTCTCAAGGTCTTCCTGGAAACTCATCATTGCGAGCACACCGTTCTGTGCGTATTTTTCGGGAAGGTCTTCAGGATGGATTTCAACCACCATTCCTGAATTTGCCCAATAAGAACCTCGATTAGATGGTGACATTCCGTTCACAACCAATTGTCCGGGAGCGCTTGCTGCAGGAACCACGATGCCACCTGGGCACATGCAGAATGAGTAAACGCCACGGCCATCTACTTGCGTCACGAAATTGTATTCGGCGGCTGGCAGGAATTGCCCCCTGCCATTGGGGTTATGATATTGAATCTGGTCGATGATGTGCTGTGGGTGTTCGAGTCGCACACCCATAGCCAGTCCTTTGGCTTCGAGTTCAATGTGTTGGTCTTGAAGCATGTGGTAAACATCACGGGCCGAGTGGCCTGTAGCAAGAATTACCGGGCCTGTGAATTGTTCGTCATTGGCACATTCCACGCCTTTCACTTCGCAGTCTTCAAGCATGAGACGGGTGACACGAGTCTCAAAATACACTTCGCCCCCACAGTTCAAGATGGTGTTGCGCATGTTCTCGATGATGTGCGGCAATTTGTCGGAACCGATGTGCGGATGCGCATCAATAAGGATGTTCTCGCTTGCACCATGCTGGTAGAAGATGCCCAATATGCGGTCGACAGACCCGCGCTTTTTGCTGCGTGTGTACAGTTTTCCGTCGCTATAGGCTCCGGCACCGCCTTCGCCAAAGCAATAATTGCTATCGGGGTCAATAATGCCTTCACGAGAGATGCGTGCTACATCGATGCGTCGGTCGGTAACATTCTTGCCACGCTCAAGCACAATGGGCTTGATACCCAATTCAATGAGTCGCAAAGCAGCAAAGAGCCCACCAGGACCTGCACCTACCACAATGGCTTGCTTGTTGCCATTCACCTGCTTGTATTGGATGGGAGCAATCAGGTAATCCTGTCGCACTTCTTCGTCGATATAAGTCCTCACTTTGAGGTTTACCATCACATTGCGCTGGCGGGCATCAATAGAGCGCTTGATGATGCGCACTCCTTTGATGCGTGATGGCGCAATGTGCTTGTTTTGAGCAATCGAGCGCACGATTTCATCGTTGCTCGCTGCAGTGCGAGGTGTTACCCGTATCTGAAACTCTTCTATCATGCCATGAAATTCTTATTTGCAAAATTACTATAAATGCCGAATATTTGCTAATTTTGCAAAATAATAGATTAAATAATTTTAGATGTTATTCAATTCATTAGCTTTCTTGCTGTTCTTTCCTGTTGTTACAGTCATTTATTGGGTTCTTGATAATAAATGGCGCAATATGTTTTTGTTGATTGCAAGCTACTTTTTTTATATGAATTGGAAACCGGGCTACGCCTTTTTGATATTGTTTTCAACGGTTACTACTTGGTTCTGCGGCATCAAGATTCATGAGGATGAATCTCGCAAGAAGATGTGGCTGGTGGTATGTTTGGTTGCGAATATCTCATTATTGTTTATATTTAAATATCTAAATTTTTTTACCGAATCAACCTTTGCCTTTTTAGAAATACTCGGTCTAAGAATGTGTGTGCCTCACTTTGACATTCTTTTACCTGTAGGAATATCATTTTATACATTTCAGGCAGTTGGCTATACAATAGATGTGTATCGAAATTCTATTGAATCTGAACGAAACTTCATCACATATGCATTGTTTGTGTCATTCTTCCCCCAACTGGTTGCAGGTCCTATTGAGCGAGCACGCAATCTGTTGCCGCAATTTAAGAAAGAGCACCTGTTTAATGGTGATGATGTAATTGAAGGTCTTAAATTGATGATTTGGGGGTATTTTATGAAACTATGTATAGCCGAGAATGTATCCTCGTATGTTGACGCTGTCTATAATAATCTTCCTAACCATACCGGAACAAGCATTTGGTTGGCTACATTCTTTTTCACCTTTCAGATTTTCTGTGATTTTGGTGGATATTCATTGATTGCGATTGGTACTGCACGATGTCTAGGATTCAAACTCATGCAGAATTTCAATCATCCCTACTTGTCGACTTCAATTAGAGATTTTTGGCATAGATGGCACATTTCTCTTTCAACATGGTTTGGTGAATATGTTTATATCCCATTAGGGGGAAGTCGTTGTTCGGAAACGAAGCATCAACGAAACCTTCTCTTGACGATGCTGATAAGTGGCGTTTGGCATGGTGCTAATTGGACTTTTATTTGTTGGGGTGGTTTGCATGGATTATTATTGTGCTTGAATTCAATGAAGAACAAGATTTTTCATTTTAGGCTAAATAAATTCTTGATAGCCAGACTATGCTCCATATTGCTGACATTTTTTGTGGTTATGATGTGTTGGGTCTTCTTCCGTTCAAACACATTGGGTGATGCTGTAATAGCATTTAAAAAAATGTTTACAGATTTTGGGCAGTTATTTAATGGTGAAGGAAAACCGGCATTGCTGTTATCATTTGTGTTGATTTTGTTGCTAATGTTGAAAGAGGTGAAAGATGAATTTGGTTTTGGACGGATTCGTTTTATGCATAGTAGTAACAAGTTGGTGTCTGTTGTAAGTACTGCTGGAATAATTGTTTTAATTCTATTGTGTGGTAGTTTTAACGGAGGGCAATTCATTTACTTCCAGTTCTAATGAGTGAGATATGAAAAAGGTATTTGTTTATATATTGAGTGTTATAGTAGTAGTGTTATTAGTGGATGTTATATTTGGAATAGCTACACGCTATTACTTGAACCATTATAAATTGCCTGGAGATTATCGCTCAATAGATTATGTTGTGCGCGATGCAAATGAGGATGTAATGATTTTGGGCAGTAGTGTTGCTCTTAACAGCTTGATGCCTGGCATAATTGAAGACAGTTTGGGTGTTTCTTGTTATAATGGCGCGGCAAATGGGCAGCAATTTCCTTATTATCAGACAATGATAGACTATATACTTAAGAGATATTCACCAAAAATAATTATATTGGGTATTACTCCTGATGTTTGTTCCTATCCAGGTGTGGGAGAAAGATATAATATATTAATGCCTTATTATAAAAGCGGTAATTTATTTCTTGATTCATGCATGGAGAGTAGCATGCCATTTGCTTCTTTATTCTATAAATCCTATTTATTCAGATACAACACAATATGGTGGAGAATACTCTTGTATCATTTTGTTTCTCCTGATAATTCGGGAGAGAAAGGATTTGTTGGCAAAGATGTGCCAATGGTGCTTCCCGAGTTGACGGAAACCAGATTGGACGAACCTATGTTAAAAGAACGAGAAGAACAATTAAAACATGTGTTTATGGCTTGCAAAAAAAGTGGTGTGAGATTGTTAGTTTATTTCCCACCATTGTATACAAGAATTACTGGTTCAAATCGTTGTGCGAAATCATTTAAGAGATTGTGTGTAGAGAATCAGGTTCCGCTTATTGATAATTCTCAGGATTCTGTATTTCTTGTCCATCCTGAATGGTTTCATGACAATTTGCACTTGAATGAGAAAGGGGCTGAATTATATACGAAGCAGTTTGTCAAAGAATTAAAAAAATGTTTATATGCATATGATTAAGGATATAATAAACAAATTAATGTTGATGATCGCTATGATTGCATTATTTTCTTCTTGCTCATCTGACAATGACCGGGAATTGTTCTTTATCGGAGATTCGTTGGTGGCACGTTGGGATTTGACTTATTGGTTCCCTACATATATTACACATAATGATGGCATTTCTGGTTCAGGTATTGCTCATATACAAGAATGTGTAGGTCGATATGTTGCTAGAGAAGTTGTGGTGATAGTTGGCACTAATGATATGCATACAT
>JAEEVB010000026.1 GCA_016287065.1 Muribaculaceae bacterium | reverse complement strand
TTGCCAGGCGATGTGAACGGCGACGGCAAGATAAATGTGACCGATGTTACCACACTGGTGAACATGATTTTAGGCGTCGTACCTAAGGATATGGAAACTGCCGACATTAACGGCGACGGCAAGATCAATGTGACCGATGTCACTGCACTCATCAACATCATTTTGGGAATCTCATAAATTGAGCTCGGTGGTTAGTGGTGACTGAACCCTAACCAGCATCACACATAATAGGGCTGGCGCGCTGCGTCGGCCCTTTTATGTGAAAAAATGTTGAACTCTCGCCTAATTTTCCTTAAAATCTTGGTCGGCTCAACGAAATACACTAATTTAGTTGGTTAATTTGTGATATTTCTTGTATTTATTGAACATGATAAGAAAATATTTGCTCTCGCTGGCTCTGATGATGCTTTCTGTGTCGGCACTTAATGCGCAGTCCCAGAATACTTTATTTGAGTATCCTGTGGCTCCTGATACTTGTACTACACTCGAAAGTCGTTGTAACTTCATTGTGCAGCGCTTCTGGGATAAGTTAGATCTGACTAAACCTATTCCTGCCGAGAACGACAGTGCTTTGGCTGCCACTATGACCGATTACTTCGAGATTATGTTGAACGCTAATTCCACTGTGGGATTGGCTTCAATCCGTAATATGCTCTTCAAGGCTCAGGCCAATCAGTCTAACTTCTTGAAATTGGTGAGTATAGCCGAGTATATTCTCTATTTGCATCCAGTTTCTATTATCGACGATGTTTACCTCACCTTTGCGCAGGCTGCCGCCGATGCCTCATGGATGAAAAACGATGCCAAGAGTTATTATAAGTCTCAAATCGAGCGCATTAACGCAAGCAAGTTGGGTGCAAAAATCATGAATTGTGACCTCTACGATACATCAGGTCGTAAAATCAAACTCTATGATGTGCCTCTCGACACAGCCAAAGCGGTCATCGTCTTTTTCACGGGCGATGGCTCTGGCAGTTCCATTTCACGACTCAGAGTTTCGACCGATGTGGGCATCAATACCTCTATCAAGCTTGGCCGTATCAAGGTGTTCAACATTGTAGTGGGCGACAAGGCCAAGCAGCAAGTGGTGGCCGATGCTTCGCAATATCCCGACTGGACCCTGCTGGCCATGCCCGATGCCACCCGCAAGCTCGATTTGCGCATCCTCCCCAGTGTGTTTGTGCTCGACGAGAATCTTGAAATTATCAACAAAAATCTCACTGTAGATGAGTTAAAGGATATTTTTAACTGATGAAGATTGCCGTACTCATATCTGGTGGCGTTGATAGTGCCGTGGTTCTCCATCTCCTCCACGAGGCGGGCCACGAGTTGCATCCATTCTACATCCGCATTGGTATGGACAATGGCGAAGGCGACTGCTCGGCCGAGGAAGACATCGAAATGTGCAACCTTATCACCCACAAGTATGGGTTGCCTCTCGAGGTTGTCTCGCTGCATCAGGAGTATTGGGACAACGTCATGGAGTATGCCTTGCGCACCGTCAAGGCTGGACTCACTCCCAATCCCGACATGATGTGCAATCGCATGATCAAGTTCGGTTACTTTGAGCAGCGTTGGGGTAAGGACTTCGATATGACCGCGACAGGCCACTATGCCACCACCGATGTGGTCGATGGCATTAAGTATCTTGCCACGGCTGTCGACCCCGTCAAGGACCAGACCGATTTCCTGGCACAAATCACCTACGACCAGCTGCAGCACCTCATGTTCCCCATTGGCAACCTGCCCAAGAATGAGGTGCGCCGCATCGCTGAGCAGGTGAAGATGCCCAATGCCTATCGCAAGGACAGCCAGGGCATCTGCTTCCTGGGGCAGATTAACTATAACGACTTCATTCGTCGTCATTTAGGCGAGAAGAAAGGTCCCATCATTGAGATTGAGACAGGCCGTAAGGGGGGCGAACACAATGGCTACTGGTTCCACACCATCGGGCAACGCAAAGGCTTGGGCCTGAGTGGAGGCCCCTGGTATGTGGTAAAGAAGAATGTGCGCGACAACGTCATCTATGTGAGCAACGGTTATGGCACTGCCAAACAGTATGGACGCATTCTTCATCTCGATGAGATGCACTTCATATCGGGTAATCCTTGGAGTGATGCTTCTGGCCCCGTGCGCATCTCGTTCAAGAATCGCCACACTCCCTTGATGCTTAAGGCCACTTTCACCCATTTGCATGATAATGAGTGGGTCATCGAGAGCGACGACTATGTGCAAGGCATTGCCCCTGGCCAGTTTGCTATCATCTACGACGAGCAGGGGCATCTCTGTTACGGCAGTGGCGTCATAACAGGTCAACAAGTTTAAATAACGATTACAAATGGATAATAACGATAAAATAGAATTGCAGGTCTGGGGAATCACCTATAACCCCGTGCAGAGCGGAGCCTATGCTTTGCTTTTGCGCCAGGTCGAGGGTGATTACCGAATCCCCATTGTTGTGGGGGTGGCCGAGGCTCAAGCGATTGCCATGCGCCTGGAGAATGTGATGCCTCCTCGTCCCATGACGCACGACCTCATGGTGAGCATCCTGCACGCCTATGGCATTTCTATCGACGAAGTGCTCATCTATGAGTTCAACGATGGTGTGTTTATGTCGCAGATTCTGCTCAACGATGGCGATAAGCAGGTTTCTCTTGATTCCCGTACAAGCGATGCCATTGCACTGGCGCTGCGCACTAATGCGCGCATTTTCACTACGCCTGAGGTCTTGAGGCAGACTGGCATCCTTATCGATAAAAACGAGAAGGGCGAACCCGTGGTGCGCAAAGAGCCACGCACGCTTGCCGATTACACACTTGCCGAATTGCAATCGCTCCTCGATGAGGCAGTCGATAGTGAGCAGTATGAGCGCGCTGCCGAGATTCAGCGCATGATGAAGACCAAGACCGGCAATTGATTTTTGATAAACAATTTTATAAACTAAATAATTTTTGATTATGAAAAACTTGAAATTAAGACTGATTGTGATGAACTTCCTGCAGTTTGCTGTGTGGGGAGCTTATCTCACTTGCATGGGTAACTATCTGGGACGTGCTGGCATGGGTGCCAACATTGCTTGGTTCTATGCACTGCAAGGTATTGTGTCGATCTTCATGCCCACCATTATGGGTATTGTTGCCGACAAGTGGATTCAGCCACAGCGTCTGCTTGGCATTTGCCACATGGTGGCAGGTGCTGCGATGATTGGACTTTGGTGGATGGGTGCACAATCGGCCACGCCCAATCCTACGGCGTTCATTGCTCTCTACACCGTAAGTGTTGCGTTCTATATGCCCACATTGGCCCTCTCTAATACGGCCGCCTTCACGATTTTGAAGGACAATGGGCTCGACACTGTCAAGAATTTCCCGCCCATCCGTGTATTCGGCACTATCGGTTTCATTGCCACAATGTGGTTTGTGAATTGTGCTACTCTCGAAGATGGCTCGTTCTTCTTCTCGCTGGGCAACTACGATGGCAAGTTCCAGTACACGCATTATCAGTTCCTTGTTTCAGGTATTTTGAGCCTTATCCTGTTTGCTTACTGCTTCACGCTGCCTGAGTGCAAGATTGTGAAAAAGCCCAAACAGTCGCTGGCCGAGACCTTCGGACTCAACGCCTTCAAGCTGTTCAAGACCAAGAAGATGGCTCTGTTCTTCATCTTCTCCATGTTGCTGGGTATGTCACTTCAGGTTACCAATGGCTATGCAACTCCGTTCATTACTAGCTTCAAGGGCGACCCTGCTATGGCCGACACCTTTGCAGCCAACAATGCAACGCTACTGGTTTCGCTCTCACAGATTGCTGAGGCACTCTGCATCCTGCTCATCCCATTCTTCCTGAAGCGCTTTGGAATCAAGATTGTGATGCTCATCGCCATGTTTGCATGGGTGCTCCGTTTCGGTTTCTTCGGACTGGGCAATCCTGCATTCCCGGGCGTTACGCTCTTCATTCTCTCTTGTCTGGTCTATGGTGTGGCGTTCGACTTCTTCAATGTGTCGGGTGGCCTGTTTGTCGACAAGGAGTGCGATCCGAGCGTCAGGGCTTCGGGTCAAGGCTTGTTCATGCTCATGACCAATGGTCTGGGAGCTACTATCGGCACACTTGCCGCTGGTGCCATCATCAACAAGTTCTGTGCCTATAACGAGCAAGGCTTCCTGATGGGCGAGTGGAAAACTCCATGGTTCATCTTTGCTGGCTTTGCGTTGGTGGTGGCTGTTGCGTTCATGTTCCTCTTCAAGTACAAGCATGTCCGTGAAGAGGAGCAATCTGCTCCTGCTCCCGAAAGCGCCGAAGTATAATCTCACCAGTATATGCCCCGATTTTACGCTCCCGATATTGCCCGCACGTTGGCTCTTCCTGAAGAGGAAGCGCGGCATTGCACGCGTGTCCTGCGCATGCACGAAGGCGATGTCATCGAAGTGGTAGATGGGGCAGGTGGGCTCTTCCAGTGTCGCATTACACTGGCACACGACAAGCACTGCAATGTTGAGGTATTGAGTCAAGTGACACAATCTCCACACTGGGGACACGACATCGTGCTGGCGATAGCACCCACCAAGAATCTCGACCGCATCGAGTGGGTGGTAGAGAAGGCCACCGAGATGGGCATCGACCGCATCGTGCCGCTGCTTTGCTGCAATAGCGAGCGCAAGGTGCTCAAGACAGAGCGCCTGCACAAGATTGCCGTTTCGGCCATGAAGCAGTCGCTCAAGGCCTCCTTGCCCGTCATCGACGAGCTAACCCCCTTTGACCGTTTCGTGTCACAGCCTTTCGACGGCAATCGTTTCATCGCCTATTGCGATCCGATGTTGCCACGCAGCGAGCGCAAAGTCTTTGCTCAGCAGTATGTGCCACATGAGCATACCCTTGTACTCATAGGGCCTGAAGGCGATTTCAGTCCCGAAGAGGTGCAACAGGCGTTGGCTGCTGGTTTCATGCCGGTTTCACTCGGCGAGAGTCGTTTGCGAACCGAGACGGCAGCTATTGTCGCATGTGCTACCTGTCATGCACTGGATATGGCTAAACCATAATACTGAATTCAATAACTAAATAATAAATTTAAAAATGAAACTTAAGTATTTATTTCTTGCTCTTGTCTTTGCCGCTTCGGCTTTTTGCACATCGGCTTTTGCCGACGACAACGACGATGAACTGAAGAGGAAAATCAACGAGGCTGTCATGGGTGTCTATGACAAGCATCTCACACAAGATCCAAACAACTATGAAGTTCGTTTCGCTCGTGCTAATCAATACTATTTCAACGGAGAGTATGAGAATGCACTTGCTGATGTTACCAAGTGCATCGAGCAGACCCCAGAGAAGGAGTCCGACCTGCTCTTTGACGAGTTGATGCTTCGTGCAAAACTTTATGATGAACTCAATCGACTTAACGACGAGAATGTCGACCTCAAGCGGGCATTCACGTTAAAACCCTCGGCACTGAACTGCGTCGACATGATGGCAAAACTGGCCCTCAAGCAAAACGAACTTGAGATTGCAGAGAACAATTTCAACGTCATTCTTCGCAAAGAACCTAACAATTTCGATGCCGTCTATGGTCTCGCACAAGTTGAAGTCAAACGCCATAACTATGAGAAGGCTATTGAGTATGCCAATCGTGCCGTTGCCACTTTCCCCGCCGAGCAGCAGGTGTTCCTCAATCGTGCCAAGATTCTTGAAGGTTGCGGACAATATGAGCAGGCTGCCCAGGATCTCATCATAGCCATGAGTGTGAGCGACAAGGTGTCGCAGCCCGTTAGCCAGCTCGTTGAAATGAGCGATTCACACTATAATGCTGTTATGACAGCCCTGCAGAACTCGATTAATCAGGCTCCGCAGGCAGGCATGTTCTATTATGTGCGTTCGGCCATTGCCATGCGTCACAAACACTATGGACAGGCCTTGCGCAATCTGCGCACACTCATCAGTTATGGGCTCTACGATTATCACGCTGTCTATGCCAATGCGGCACGCTGCCACTTCGAACTCATGCAGTACGACGAGGCACTGGTTAACATCAATAAAGCCATCGATCAAATGTATTTGCCCGAATACTTCGTACTCAAGTCAAAGATTGAATTAGTGCGCGGCAAGGGAAATAATTTCAAGCAGGCTATCGACGATGTGGAACAGGCTCTCTCGCTCGACAAGAACAATGGCGAAGCTCTCTTGCAAATGGCACGTCTGCTCATTGCTCAGCGCAAAGACAAGGAGGCTGTCACTTATCTCAACAAGGCCATTACGGCCAATCCCAAGAACAACGAGGCACTTCTTCTGCGTGGCTGGGTCAACAAGTATCGTCTCAGCAAGCCATCCGATGCCAATCTCGATTTCGCCAGCGTGCTGCAGAATGGCAACGATATGGCCAGCCTACGTGGTTTTGCTCTCCATGAAATGGATCGTGCCGATGAAGCTCGTGCCTGGGCACAGCAAATCATTCAAGACAATCCCCTCACAGGTGGCGAGTCTTATTTCAACGCTGCCGCTTTGTTAAGTGATATGGGCGACAACGAAGCTGCCATGAAGTATCTCGACAGTTGCCTGGCTAATGGCTTTGGTAGCCTTTATGAGATGCGCATCAATGAGGCTCCCTATGTCAACCTCAAGCTCCTGCGTCGCGTTGCCGGTTTCAACGAGATGATCTCAAACAACCAGTCAAACTTCCAGGAACGCGAATAATCTCGCATCACTCATGTAGTGACAGTGCGTGCCCTGTCCGCTAAATAAAATACGAATCTAAAGGGCTGACGGTCACTCACCGCCAGCCCTTGTTTGTGTATTATTGCTATAGCACAATTTCTCTTCTTCCCTTTTCTTTGTCCGTGCGCCCCCGCGCAATCGCTCTTTGATAAGTTTCTCTTCCATTTGTCTTATTAGATCTCCGAGGCCCCCACTGACAATTGTAGGGACAACCTTAAGCTCGGCTGAGCGAGCAGCAAGAGTCGCTCGCCAGAGCGGTGTGCGATCAGCGAACCCCGAAGGGCTCGGGGAGATGGTGCAGCACGTGTCAGCCTTACGGCTGGCGTGCGGTGCCGTCAGGCAGCACCACTCGACTCAATGCTGGGGAAGTGAAAGCAGAGGGAAAGTTCCTCGAAGAGGAACACCAATCAAAACAAGCCCTGTCCGCCACCCAAATCCGCAACCACGAAGTGCTCGAGACAAATCGCAAAGCAAAAGTCGGCCACAGGCCGGTGTGCGGTGCCAAAGGCATTGCGACTTTTCTCAAATTTCCACAATTTCCCCTTTTTCCCATCTTTCCCACGCTTCCAAAAAGATTCAAAATTCTCATTCATCCTGAGAAACCATAAAACCTTTCAATTCTTCACACTCTGTGGGAATTTTTACTTCATTTCGTTCGTGGAAATTAGCTTGCGGCTCTGAAAATTGCTAACAAGTTTGCATTTTCGCTCGCCTTACACTAATTTTGCACTTAAATTCTAAAACCTCTATAAAACAACTTGAAAAATGGCTAAGAAAATAACCGATAAAGTGACTTGGGTAGGCAAGGTTGACTGGGAACTCACAACCTTCCATGGCGACGAGCTCTCGACGCATCGTGGTTCCAGCTATAACGCCTATCTTGTCCGCGACCAGAAAGTGGCGCTCATCGATACCGTGTGGAAACCCTACGACCGTGAATTCGTTTCTCGGCTCAAGCAAGAAATCGATCTCAAAGACATCGACTATATTATCATGAATCACAACGAGATTGACCACAGCGGCTCGCTCGTTGAACTCATGCGTGAAATTCCTGATGTGCCTATCTATTGCACCGCCAAGGGCGAGGCCATCATACGCGGTCATTACCATCAGGACTGGAACTTCGTGAATGTGAAGACGGGCGACACCCTCTCGCTGGGCGAGAACACCCTCACCTTCATCGAGGCCACCATGCTCCATTGGCCCGATACAATGTTTACTTATCTCTCGGGCGAGAACATTCTCTTCTCAAACGATGGATTCGGACAGCACTTTGCCTCCGAGTCGCTCTTCGACGACAAGGTAGACATGTGCGAGGTGATGTATGAGGCCGAGAAATATTATGCCAACATTCTCAACCCCTTCAGCATGATGGCAAAGAAAAAAGTGGCCGACCTGCTCGCCATGAATCTGCCCATCAACCTCATCTGTCCGAGCCACGGTGTGATTTGGCGCAAGAACATACCGCTCATCATCGAGAAATATCAGCAGTGGGCCGATGCCTATCAGACCGATCAGGTCACCATCGTCTACGACACCATGTGGCAGTCGACCCGACTCATGGCGCAGGCCATTGCCGATGGCATCCACGCTGCCTGCCCCGATACCACCGTGATGCTTATGAATGCAGCGCACGACGACAAGAACGACATTCTTACCCAGATGTTCCGCTCTAAGGCTGTGCTCGTGGGTTCGCCCACGGTGAATAATGGCTTTACTTATGCCATTGCCGGCATTCTTGAAATGGCAAAGGGACTGAAGTTCAAGAAGAAAAAAGCCGCCGCATTTGGCTCTTATGGCTGGAGTGGCGAGGCATCGAAACTCATCACCGAGCACCTGCAGAAAGCTGGCTTTGAGATTGTGAACGATGGCATTCGCACACTTTGGGTGCCCGACTGCGATGCCCTCAAGCAGGCGCGTGAATATGGCGAAGCCTTTGCCGCAGCTCTGTAACGATTTGTAATTTGAGCCCAATCTATGAAAACGTTGCTGAAAGTTTTGACGCTGGTATGCATGCTTCTCCTGCCTCTCGTGGGGTGGGGTGCTACACCTGCCGATGATGAGAATGGTTACATTCAGGTCGACTGGTATCCGTTGCTCACCGATAGCGTGGGCTGGAACATCACCAGTGGCGGTCTTGCCATTGGCTTTGTCGATGCCCTCGGTTCACAGGCTCCGCAGGTGGCCATGGGCCGCTCGATTGAACTTTCGTGGATCAATGTGATTGGTGCAAAATACAACAACGGCAAGGGTCAGCGGCTCACAATGGGCTTGGGCATCGATTGGAAGAACTACAAGTTGGGTAGCGGCAATGCATTCCTGCGCAATGAAGATGGCGTGATTTCGGTGGGCGATTTCCCTGCTGGTGCCAGCAAGTGTGCCTCGCGCATCAAGGTGTTCAGTCTGGGGGTGCCTGTTATCTTTCGCCAGCGCATTGCCCGCAAGACCGACCTGTTTTTGGGTGAAGTCACCAACTTCAACCTGCATGCCAGCATGCACACCACCTATCGTGTGGGCGATGAGAAAGTGGATCTGAAGTCCAACAACATTCACCAGTCGCCTGTCACTGTCGATTTCATCACCGGTGTGCTGTACAAGAAAGTGGGTGCCTATCTCCGTTACAGCCCGTTCAGGGTCATCAAGGATGGCTATGGTCCCAACTTCTCGACTCTGGCAGTGGGCCTCGTTTTAGGGCTCTAATTCTATGTGATTATAAATTTTTAATTCAATATGAAAAAGTTATTAACTCTATTTGCTCTTGTTGCTATTTTGCTCACTGCCTGCAGCAAAGGCAACAAGTTTGAAGTGAACGGAAAGGTCGATGGTGCTACCAAGACCACAAAACTCGTCCTCGAAATGGCGAGCAATGGCGAGTGGCTTGCAGTCGATTCAACTTGGACCGACGATGATGGCAGCTTCTCCTTTGCCGAGGCCGCTCCGCAGTATCCCAATATTTACAGGCTGCGACTTAACGACAAATCGATCTATTTTCCCATCGATAGCATCGATGAACTTACCATTAATACCAAACTCAAGACATTCGATATCGATTTCGATGTAGCTGGTTCCGACGAGGCTGTTGCCATCATGAAAATCGACAAGGATGCTATGAAATATGCCAAGGCTTCGCCTGCCGAGAAGGCAAAATGGAAAGATCAGCTTTCGCGTGAAATCGTTAAGGATCTCCAGAGCATTGTTGCTTATTATGCCATCAACAAATATGTGGGCGGCGAACCTCTCTTCGATCCCCTCAACGATAAAGACATGAAGATCATAGGCGCTGTTGCAAATGCCTACGATAGCTACAAGAAGGATGACCCCAGAACTGGCTACCTTGTTCAGCTCACCCTCGATGCACAGAAGCGCCGCAGGGCTGCTTCGGGCAACACGCCTTCCATCTCGGCCGAGCAAATCAGTCTCATCGATATCAACCTGCAAGACGAGAACGGCAAACCGCAGCTTCTTTCGGCTGTTGCATCAAAGGGCGGGGTAGTGCTGCTCAATTTCACGATGTATAACCAGAGTTTCTCGCCTGCTTTCAACAAGGTGCTCAACGATATCTATGTCCAGTACAAGGACCGTGGACTCACCATCTATCAGGTGGCGCTCGACGATAACGTGAGCAATTGGCGTACGGCTGCCAAGAACTTGCCGTGGATCACTGTCTACGATGCTATGGGCGAATTCTCGCAGAATGTTTCGGCTTATAACGTTGAAGGTGTTCCCACTACCTTCATCATCGACCGCTCGGGCCAGATCGTAGACCGGGTCGAGGATGTCAATCAGCTCAAGGCCGAAGTGGCTAAATACATCTGATTACAGTGATTCCCAGAATTTAAGATAGCGGCTCGCCACAGTGCGGGCCGCATTGTGCTTTTCTACAAAGGCGCGGCTGGCTCGACTCATGGCTGGAAGCTGGCTCCTGTGTTCGATGAGCCATTCCAGCTTGGCTTCAATGTCTCCCTCTATCATCGGATTCACGTTCACGATGGGCTGGTTCTCCTTTTCTCCTATCAGTTCATAATACTCCGGTTCGGCTCCCGATACTGCCACAAGTCCCTGAGCCATACCCAGCAGCGCGTTAGTGGCAGGCGTGTAAGAATAGAGTTGGTCCAGTATCACGTGGTTGTGGCTCATGCGCGACACATATTCATCGTAGGGCACGCCTTTCACTATTTCCACCTCGCACAGGTCGGGATGTTTGGCGTGTACGGCCTGAGCGGCCGCCAGTAGGCGGTCGGTGCCTTTCACCACGGTGCGGTCGGGTTGAATGCCTATGAAGAAGCGCACCTTGTCAGGTTCCTCAATGAGGTAGTGCGGGGCTATGTGCTCTGTGTCGATGGGTATACCACCGTATGCTACCTTGTCGCCCAACAGCGGCTGGTAGGTCATGTAGTATTCTAGCAGGCAGGCTACGGCTCCGTCGATGTTCTCCAGGATGTGCTCGGCATGCTCCCTCATGAAAGGCTTCTCCCAGTTGCTTTGCTCCTGTGCCTTATACTCGTCCGAGTTTACGTAGGGCGACGGTGCATTGCCCAGCATATAGTCGCTGTAGCTGAAAGTGTGTCCGTCATGGCACGCCTGATAATAGAAATAGTCTGTGTTAAGTGCCGACAGCACGATTTTGCCGTTATGTTTTTTCAGGTAGTCAAACACACGCCGCACTTTCTCGGGTTTGAGCGTCAGAAAGATGTGGCCCGCTATCTCTACGATATCATAGCCGCGCAGCTTGGGTAATGCTTTCAGGATGTCCAGCACATAACGCACCGCACCCAACTTGCCGCTACGGCGCAACAGGTTGATGTCGCGGCCTGTGTTCATCCACCGCGAACCATTTGAGGCCACGATGGCTTCGTGCCCCATTGCTCGCAACTCCTTTGCCAGGCAGTTGTGCATATTGCTTGCATCTCCCACAAAAAGTACTTTCATCGTTGCGCCCGAATTGGTCATTTGACTTCAAAGTTAGCAGTTTTTTTGCATATTTTCAAAATCTTGTCTATTTTTACACTGAAAATCTATTTTGGCTCTGATGAACAACCTTGTTTCGGTCATAATCCCTGTCTATAACAGGGCGCACATAGTGGGGCGCACGCTCCAGTCGGTGCTGGCGCAGGTCTATCGTCCGTTGCAGCTCGTCCTTGTCGACAACTGCAGCGACGACGATTCTCTGCGTGTGCTCGAGCAGTTCCGCGACGAGCATCATGCCCCCGATTTTCAAGTTGAAGTGCTTCAGGAGGAACATCACACTGCAGGTGCTGCGCGCAACCGAGGCTTCAGTGCCGCTACGGGCTCGTGGCTGCTCTTCTTCGACAGCGACGATGTCATGCAGCCTCAACTGGTGCAGCACTACATGAACATTGCCCACCGTAATCCCGCACCACACATTGTGGTCACCAAAGCCAGTCTGGTAGCCCCTGACGGCAGTAGCCGTGTGCTGCCATTCCATAAGGGCGACGAACTTGCCAATCACCTGCTGCACGGCATGCTTGCCACTCAGCGTTATGCCGTCGACCGCGAGTTTTTTGCTGGTACTGGTGGCTGGAATGCCTCGCTGCCTGGCTGGAACGACTGGGAGATGGGTGTGAGGCTATTGCTGGCTCGTCCTAAAGTGGCTTATCTCGAACCCGAGCAACCTCTTGTGAGCATTTATCAAACGGGAACAGCTTCAATTACAGGCACTGAGTTCCACACCCGGCAAGGGCAGTGGGAGCATGTCATTGACTTGCTCGACACTGAAATTGAATCCTCATTTCTCGAGAACAAGCGCCGCTATCACCGCTTACTCGATTATCGGCGCATCGTTCTAGCCGCCCAGTATCGTCGCGAAGGCCACGATGAGCTGGCTCAACTTCTCTATCGAGAGGCTTTTGACCGACTCAAGAAGAGTGCCTTGCTGCGCTTTTCCATGCCCCTGCTCTACAAGTGGCTTGTGGCGGGCAGGCGAGGCGCCTCAAGTGTGGCCCGATTGCTCATCAGATGAGGCTTGAGCAACTCGCTTGTTTGGCATGATTGTTGCAATTGTTTATTTGCTTTTATTCACCCTGCTTGGCAGGCTTTTTATACAACCATAAAATAACCGATATAGAAATGAAAGTCGCTATCGTTGGCGCCAGTGGCGCAGTTGGTCAAGAATTCATGAAAGTGCTCGATGAGCAGAATTTTCCTGTCGATGAGCTTGTGCTCTTCGGTTCTAAACGCAGTGCCGGACGCATTTTCACCTTCCGTGGTAAGGATCATGTGGTGAAACTTCTGCAGCATAACGATGACTTCCGCGACATCGACATCGCTTTTGTGTCGATGGGTGGTGGCCCCGCCAAGGAGTATGCCGAAACCATTACAAAGCATGGCTGTATCATGATCGATAACAGCAGCGCCTTCCGCATGGATGAGGACGTCCCTCTTGTCGTGCCCGAGGTGAATGGCGAGGACGCTCTCAATGCTCCGCGCCGCATCATCGCCAACCCCAATTGCTCTACCATCATTCTGGTAGTGGCGCTCAAGCCGCTCGACAACATCTCCCACATCAAGAATGTGCAGGTGGCCACCTATCAGGCCGCCAGTGGTGCCGGTCTGCAGGCTATGGACGAATTGGCCTTGCAGCAAAGCGAGATCGCACACGGCAAACTCGAGACAACCGTCAAGCACTTCCAGCATCAGCTGGCCTACAATGTGATTCCACACATCGATGTCTTCTCTGATAACGACTATACCAAGGAGGAGATGAAAATGGTGCGCGAGACGTGCAAAATCATGCACAGCGACATTCGCGTGAGTGCCACCTGTGTGCGTGTGCCTGTGATGCGCACTCACAGCGAGGCGGTGTGGATTGAGTGCGAGGAACCCATTACCCCCGAGGAGGCACGTGCTGCCTTGCAACTGGCTCCTGGTATTGTGGTCATGGACGAGCCTGCCTCCAACACCTATCCCATGCCCATCACTTGCACGAGCAAGGATCCCGTCTATGTGGGACGCATTCGCATCGACACCAGCAGCGACAATGGTCTCACCTTCTGGGTCGTTGGCGACCAGATCAAGAAGGGCGCCGCTCTCAATGCCGTGCAGATTGGTCAATACCTCATTTCTCATCGCGGTTTCCCCAAGAAGTGAATCAGCTTCCAAGCCTGCAAGTATTTGCTTCGTGACTTGGATTAAGCATAAAAACAGGAGAGGACTGGTAGCAAGGCCAGTCCTCTCTTTTATGTGATGTGTTATCTTACTGCTTGATGTGTGTTCCGTTGGCAAGGTTCGAAAGACTCGCTGCGTTGGTGACAATCACTTCAGTAGCACCATAGTCGAGCACTGAGAAGGCCTCATCGATAACGAGTATCTTTTCTTCGGTGAAGCACTTCATGCTCTTCAGCATCTCATACTGGTTGGGCTTCAGCACGCTTATCACGCTGTTGCTGTCCTTCTTGTTCGACAGCAGGCCACGGTCTTCAAAGCAGAACACAAGCGTCACATCGTAGGTGGTCGCAAGCGCTTTAGCCACCTCGCTGGCTATGCTGTTGGCCTCGGTGCTCAGCAAGTGCCCTTTGGCATCGTGGGTGAGCGGAGCCAGCACTGGCATGACTCCCTTCTCGATAATCGAAGCCAGTGCTTTTCCATTCACCTTCTTGATGCGGCCGGCCCAGTTGATCGATTTCGCTTTAATGTTTTCTTCGGGCAACTCGCTGGTGATGATGTTCATGTCGGCTCCTGTGAGTCCCACAGCATTGATGCGGTGCTTCTGCATGAGCGCCACAAGTCGCTTGTTCACCAAACCGCCGTACACCATCGTCACTATGTCGAGCATCTTGTCGTCGATGGTGACAGGTTTCTTGCTTTTGCCCATCTTGATACCCATCGAGCCGGCTACTTTCGAGGCCATAATGCCCCCGCTATGAACCAGTATCTTGCGGCACTTGATGGCCACCAGGTCCTTGATGAGCTTGCGCAGCGTCTCGGGGTCATCGAGCACGTTAGTGCCTATTTTCACTATGAGTAACTTCTCCTTTGCCATGGTTTAGTCTTCGTTAAACTCCATCAGGTAGGCCTTGATAAACTCGTCAATATCGCCGTCCATTACGCTGTTCACATCGCTCGTCTGGTAGTTGGTGCGGTGGTCTTTTACGCGACGGTCGTCGAACACATAACTCCTGATTTGGCTGCCCCATTCGATTTTCTTCTTCGAGTCCTCGATTTTGCGCTGCTCTTCCTGGCGATGCTGCAACTCCTTGTTGTAGAGTATCGACTTCAGGTTGCGCAAGGCATTCTCGCGGTTCTTGGGCTGGTCGCGGGTCTCGGT
>JAEEVB010000025.1 GCA_016287065.1 Muribaculaceae bacterium | reverse complement strand
GCGTGCCAACTGTGCAATCTCTGGAATCCAGCACAGTGCCGAGCGAATGCCCTGATGCTTGTTGAGAGTGATGTTGATGCCCTCACCACTGCCACACACGGCAATGCCCGGGTAGCACTCGCCGCTCTCCACGGCGTTGGCACACAAGTGGGCAAAATCGGGATAGTCGCAACTGTCGGGCGTATAGGTGCCAAAATCCTTGTATTCAACGCCTAGTTCTTTAAGATAGTCGATGACGGCTAGTTTGGTGTCGAGCCCTGCGTGGTCGCTGCACAAACCCACAGGAACTCCAGGTTTGAGAATAGAAAATTCGTTCATAGTGATAAGAGTTTGTTTATAAGGTTATTGATTGAGTTGTTGCTGTTTATGCCAGTTGCAGAAGGTAGTCAGTTCATCGGCATACTTCTTTTGAAGCATCTGTGAGAAACCGAGCACATCGTAGCAAGTGGGTTGCGGCACAGGTTCGGTAGATACGGCAAATGCGTTCTGCAACTCGCTGGTCTTTTCACGCCGCGCCTTGTCGTTAAATTCCTCGCCCGCACTCACTGAGCGGAATGCTTCGTCGATGTAGAACTGCCAGCGCTTGGCGTAGTAGGTGCCCATGAGTCCGCTCCAGTTGCGGCAGGCATAGTCGTTGAGGTCGCCGCCCCATGTGGTGATGAGTCGGCGTGCATTCATCTCGTAGTAGTCTTTGACTTCGGGAGCCTGGCCAAGGTCGCGTGCCTGTTCTATCCACTTGCCAATGGTGCAGAAGGGTTGAGCGGCATTGAGCACGTCGAGGTCATGCAGAATCTCCTGCATGATTGTGGCTCGCAGTCTCATGGCGGCAATGTCGTGCTGCTGCATAGCACGGTCGAATTGCTGCTTCTCGTAGTTGAAAAGGTCGCCAATGAGTTGGCGTCCGGTCCACACAAGGTCGATGGTCATGGCGTCGGTGCTTACTGAAGGTTGATCGAGCAGCAGACTCCATGCCCGATAAAGGGTCTCGGGATTGTATTTGATGGCAGCTCGCTTGTACTCTTCGCCTAATATGGGATAAGAAACGGGGAGGGGGCCTACAAAGGTAGATGGCTTGATGTTGAGCACTTCATTGAAGAGGATTTGCCATGCCTTGTGCGCCGATTCGTTCTTGTTGCCAGCATGGCGTGCTGCCAGTTGACTTACAAACTGAGCATCGGTCTGCTGCAGGTTCCATGCCTTGTCGAAGATGTACTCATAGGGCATTTGCTGCACTTCGAGTCCTTCGAGGGTAGAGCCGATTCCCACCAGGTTTTTTCCACCCTCCTTGAGAGCAGCCTCAAGTTTCTCGCCCGCTACCTTCACATTGCCCTGAATGGGTGAGTTGCCGCCAAAGTTGCCCAGATAGCACCAAATGTAGGGCTGTCCGAAGAAACCGTCGAGGTCGCGCCACATCTCCTTGAACTCGCAGTAGTAGTCGAGCATGGTCATTTTGCCCTTGGGTACACCGGTGAGCATGGCCTTGGCGCGCTCGGGGGTGTAGTCTTTGCGCTGGTAATAGAGGAACCAGCCCATTTGCATCCATTCGGCTTTGGGGTCCACCGCCTTGAGACTCTCGTAGATGTGTTTCGATACCTTGTTAAGGTATTCGGGCTCAAAGCTGGGGGGATCCATCTCGTTAAAGGGGTCGATGCCGTAGATGTGGTCGGTACCAAAGAGTTTGGTCTGCTCTTCGATGAAGAGTTTCTGTATCTTGGCATAAAGCGGGTCTTCGCTGTTGAGGAAGAAGGTGCGGTATTGAGGCTCAAACTCGTCCCAAGTGCTCAGCGGCTTGATGTCGGCGTTCGGGAAGAGTGACCGCAGTTTCCCTGGCACATGTCCAGCAAAGCCAGGCAGTACAGGACGCATGTTCAGCGCCCTCTCGCGAGCCAGGATTTGTTGTTGCAGTTTGGTCTGTCCTTCGAGCCATTCCTTGGGTAGCGGTCCGCACCAGCCGTCGATGTTGGCCATACGGTGCCAGGGCAAGTATACGGGACCGGTGAAGTAGCCACGCACCTCCTCGTCGGTCATGCCCAGTTTGGTCCACACATTGTACCACACCGATTCCTGCCCGGTGATGGCGAGCGGCATATTGATGCCGTTGAGTGCCATCCAGTCGATCATGCGTTCCCAGTCGTTCCAGTCCCAGAAAGGCATGGTATAGCCATAGGTGCAATAGTTGAAGAAGAAGCGCTGCGGCACCCGTGCGGTGATGGTCTCGTCACGGTCGACCTGCGGCAGCACTGCCGGTAGCTCGACGGGTACATCGGCATACCACGACACGGTGGTATGACAGTATTCTTTCAGGTATCGGTTGAGGCCCACTGCCATAGAGTTGGCGTTATTGCCACCAATGAGCACTTTGTCGCCCTTGTTTTGGATTGAAAAGGCGTCGCAACCCTTTTGGGGCGATTTGATTTTCTGGAAAACCACTTTTTCGGCCAGTCGAGGAGAGAGTCGAGCTGCAAGATTCTGGGCCTCGACCACATCGTTGGATTGGGCAAAACTACCGATGGTGAGGAACAAGGCTATGAGCGAGATGAATAAATGTTTCATAGATTATGATTGTTTGTTTTGTGACAAGAAAAGTTTCATGATTTGCCTCACGGTAACTTCCACATTGTGCAGGCATTGAGTAGTGTCCATAGCCTGCTCAAGGGTGCAGGGTTGCTGTACGATGGAGAAGATGCCGTCGAAATCCATGTCGTCGATTTGCGACTGAGTATCGAGCGCGCCACATATGGCCACCACGGGAGTGCCATTTCTCTTGCCAGCACGAAGCACTCCACCTGCGGTCTTGCCCATGGCAGTCTGGCCATCGATACGACCTTCGCCGGTGATGATGAGGTCGGCATCGTGGATTGTGTCGTTAAAGTTCAAGGCACTGAGTACGGCCTCGATGCCGGGTGTGAGGGTGGCGTTGAGAAAAGCCATGAGTCCGCCTCCCACACCGCCTGCAGCACCAGCTCCTGGTGTGGTTGCAACTCCATTGGGCATGAATGTGGCAAAATGTTTCAATCCCTGGTCGAGTTGTTCTACATGGGCGGGCAACGCACCTTTTTGCGGGGCATAGATGTGTGCGGCACCGTTTTTGCCATAGAGCGGGTTGTCGACATCACAGATGATGGTGAATCGAGTGTCTTTCACCTCTTGGCTCACGCCGCTGGCGTCGATAGATGCGATGCGCTCGAGGTTACCTCCACAAGGAAATACGTGGCATTGGTCGCTGTCGAGAAACTCGAAGCCGAGCGCTGCGAGTATGCCCGTTGCTCCATCATTGGTGGCGCTACCGCCTATGCCCAGCACGATGTGCCTGCAACCTTGTTGAATGGCATGAAGAATCATATCGCCTGTACCCAAAGTTGAAGTCATGAGTGGGTTGCGCAGAGGTTCAGGAACGAGCCACAGACCGCTAGCCGCCGAAAGTTCCATGAAAGCTGTGGCATTCTGGTCATCAACCAGATACTCTACCTGTACGGGGTCAAGTTCCAGAAGAGGCGCAGTTACTTCGCAGGTCACACTTCGCAGGTAGGGCAGTGCTGCGGCAATGGCATTGACAGTGCCTTCACCGCCGTCGGCTACCGGAACAGTGACAGTGGTAGCCTGTGGGCACACCTGAAGTATGGCACGTGTTGCTGCTTGTGCTATTTGTCCAGACGAAGCCGAACCCTTGAATTTATCGATAGCGATAACAATCTTCATGACATGACAAAAAGCGGCAGGAAACGACTCCTACCGCAATGATTGTGATGAATTAATCGATTTTCACGACCAGATAGTTTGAAAGTTCCCAGAACCTGTTGGGGTTGAGAATGTGAAGCACCTTCTGCCCGCCAGCATCTTCGATGGCATAGGAGTCGGAGGGGTGCTTAGACATCACCTGTGCTTTTTTGCTATGCAGCGCAATGGTGTTGAGGGTGCGCTTGTCGGCCTTGGTAAAGTAGGACTTGGTGTAGTCGCCCTCCATTACCTTGGTCTTGCGCAGGAAACCGGTCTCGATAATCTTTTGTTGTTTCAGCTCTTTCTTGGTTCCCACCACATAGAAGCACTCGTTGAGGTTGTTGACCTCGTTGGTGAGTCGGTTAGACTCTTCTTGAGCCTTGATTTTCTCTCGTGTGACGACCTTGTTTTCGGTCTTGAGCGAATCGACACTGGTGTTGAGGTGCGTGATGGTGGCCTGTGCGGTAGCCAATTTGCCGTTGAGGTCGTCGATGATAGACTGCTGCTTGTCGAGCTGTTTCTTGAGGCTCACGATGCTGCGTTTCATCTCGTCGGAGTAGGTCGTAGATTGGCGTAGTCTGTCTTCGAGCTGGCGAAGTCGAGTAATCCTGTTCTGGATGGCATTCTTGATGGCCTCGATGTTGCTACGCATTTCGGCTTTCCTGTCGCGCGACTCGATGTCGAGGTTGGCAGCCGTAACCAGTTGCTGCATATCCATGATTTCGGTCATGCCGTCGCTCACTTCGGTCATGAGTGCAGCAAGCGAGTCTTTCTCGGCACGCACGGTGGCGAGAGAGTCGTTAAGGGCAATGTTGTTGATAGAGTCTTGGTTAACTTTGTTGTTGTCGTCAGCTCCATTTTTGTTACAACTGCTTACAACAGCAGTAAGAGCCACGAAACTCAATAAAAGAATACTAAACTTTTTCATAATTATCATTGTTGTTTAATTTATTGCTGTTTTTGAAAGCCGCATATTTGTCGACCTTTTCCTTTTCGACGGGAGCACCTGCCACTACAATCACAATCTCACCTCGAGGAGCATTGGCTTCAAAGTAGGTTTTGAGTTCGAGTAGTGTTCCATTGTGGGTGGTGTTGTGTATTTTTGAGATTTCGCGGCTGACGGATGCGTCGCGGTCGGGCCCAAAGGTGTCGCAGAATTGCTGCAAGGTCTTGACCAGACGCAGCGGAGACTCATAGAAAATCATGGTGCGTGGTTCTTGGGCCAGTTCGGCAAGCCTGGTAGCGCGACCTTTCTTTTGCGGCAAGAAGCCTTCGAAAGTGAAACGCTCGCATGGAATGCCTGAATTGACCAATGCAGGCACAAATGCTGTAGCACCGGGCAGTGTCTCGACCTCAATACCGTGCTGACGGCAAGCGCGCACGAGCAGGAACCCTGGGTCGCTGATGGCTGGTGTTCCGGCATCGCTTACCAGGGCTATAATGGTGCCAGCCATCAGTTGGTCGACAAGTGCTGGCATGGCATTGTGTTCATTGAACTTGTGATGGCTGCGCATTGGGGTGTCGATACCGAAGTGCCTCATGAGCACGCTGCTGGTGCGGGTATCTTCGGCCAGTACCACGTCGGCTTGCTGTAGCACCTGAATGGCTCTCGGCGTCATGTCGTCGAGATTGCCTACAGGTGTCGGTACTATGTAGAGTTTGCCAGCCATTATTCGATGTGTGTGAATGATTTAGAGGAAGTGTCTCTTGATTACTTCCATGAAGTCGGCTACGTCTTCGTTGTCGCGGTCCCATCCTAAGTCGTCGTAGAAATACTCTTCGGCCTCGTCGAAGGAGTGCATGGCTTCGACGAGATTCAGTGCGTCATTCATGTCAGCCTCGCTGTTAGAGAACAATTCGCGACGGAAACGGAAGTGGTCGTTGAGCGAGAAAGCCTTGCGCAGATTCTTGGAGAGGTTGCGATGCAGAATCTCGTCAACACGCAGTTCCTGGTCGGCTTGGTCGTCGGTGTTGTTGCTGAACACGGGTGGCTCTTCTATATCGTTCTCGACTTCGTTGTCGTTGTCTTTCAGAGGTTTGTGCTCTGGCTCTTGATAGTCAAAGCCCGAGAGAATCTCCTTGAACTCCTCGCCGTTGTCGTGCTGCCAGGTGTCTTCCTTGTCGTAGTCGTCATCAGGCAGTGAGTGGTCGGCAGTCTGTTCATCGGTAGATGATTGCTCTTCAGGTTCCTGAATGGCAGGAACTTCAGGCTCAGGCTCGGGTTTAGGTTGTTCTGGTTTCTCGAGCAGTCGGGCCATGTCGTCGAGTTCAGCCGTTTTGCGGCGAATGGAGTCGAAGACAACATCAGGTGTGTCGGCGCCATGCTTGTCGATAACCAGTAGAAGCCCTTCTAATTCATATACCTGTGAAAGCAGTTTAGCGATTGAGGAGTTCATAAGAAATATATAGTTTATTTAAAATATAGTTCATTTATTGGCACAAACATAAGCATTTTGTTTGAAACGGCAAAAAATTATTTGCCGAAAATGCCTATGAGCATCTTGTCCATGCGGTCGCGCATATCGGCTCGCGTGCCATTCCAGTTGTTGACAAGTAGTGCGAAGGTGTATTGCGGATTATGGGCAGGATAGTATCCCACAAAGCACTGCACGCCTGTCATGCTACCCGACTTGAGCACGATGTCGGTGGCGAGCGGCGTTTCGGGCAGCAGTTTGCCAATGCGCTTGCTTGCAGTGGGCATGAGGGTGCTCAGTTTGGCAGTTTGCGGCATGTTGTTCTCTACATAGTTTAGCATCTGTATAAAGAAGCGGGCCGAGTTTTTGTTGGCTCGTGCCAGTCCGCTGCCGTCGTACTGGAACAGGGGTGAGGTATCGAGTCCGTGACTTTTCCAGAGGCTGTCGACCACAGCGGCACCGTTGGCAGCAGTGGCCCTATGCCCGGTTTCGTGTGCCACGGCACGGAGCAGTCCCTCGGTAAACATGTTGTCGCTGCGGTCGAGCAGTGAGCGCACAATGTCGCACAGGGGTTCTGAGAGATGCTCGACTATGAGTGTGCTTGTGGGTGCGATGTGCTTGACATCCTTGTTCTTGACCTTGATTTTATTGGTCTTGAGCACGCGTTGCAGGCTGTCGACGAGCATGTTGGCGGGCAAGGGGTTGGCAATGGTGAAGTCGTAGTGCTGGTTAGCGGCCGAGCCCATGAGCACAGCGGCGGGAGTGGCATATTCAAGCCCTATGTTCACATTGTCGCGGTTCTCGCTCGACATGCGGTTGATGACGGTCAGACCCGGTACCGGAGGTTCCAGCATGACGCTGTCGATTTTGCCGTTAAGAGCGTTGAACTTGAGGTGAGTGCGGTTGTCGCTGTAACTCAGTCCGTGGATGCCCATGCCGTAGTCCCAGGCAAGGTCGCCCACATCCCACCAGCCGTTGTAGGCAGGGTAGGGGATGATAGACTGGTCGACAATGATGCGCCCGTCTATTTTCTTGATGCCGCGTTCCTGCAGTGCAAGCAGTATCTCTTGCACGATGTCGGCGTTCTTGGGGAAGTAGACCGAACCCAGTGTGGGGTCGCCGCATCCCTGAATCACAAGGTTGCCTTTCAGTCGGTTGCCCTTGATTTCGCCTTGCGCATAAACCCGTGTTTTGAAGCGGTAATCGCCGCCCAGCAGTTCGAGTGCCGTGGCACTGGTGACCGTCTTCATGGTTGATGCCGTGATGCACGAGAGATCGGGGTTGTGGCTGGCGATGATCTGGCCAGTTTTGATGTCGGCGACAGCGATGGTCATGGATGCGTGCTGCATGTCGGGGTGCAGGGCAAAGGTGTCGATAGCCATCTGAGCCGAGTCGGGAGTGAGGGCATTCGCCATAAACATGGCGCAGAGCCCGATGCAGGAAAGCAGTAGTCGTTTCATAGTGTAGGGTCGAAGCGTTTGGTTTTGTATCGTTTCTTTTTGTTTTTATTCTTCTTGCGCTTGCACAGGTAGAAGCGATAGGGGGCATAGTGTTTACGCACTTCGAGGTAAGAGGGCTCGTTCTGGTGGTCGTAGGCTTCTTGCTCAAAGGTGATGTTGCGGTAAGCATTGCCCTTGAATGGGAGGCGGATGAGCCACTCAAGTCCGTATAGGATATAGAAGAAGATATAGCCCAGTTCGCGCATCTGTGCCGTGTGGATGCGCTCGTGATTGATGAGCGTCTCGCTGGCAAAGACACCGCGGCGCACCACAATGAACCCGAAGAGGTTGATTGCGGCGAAACCCTTGAAGGGGATGCGTTTGCTCCTGAAAATCTTCATGCCTATAGTTACATTAGTCAAACCCTAATGCCCGAAATTGGGATTATATGAAGGCAAAGTTACACTTTTTTCGTCAAATCACGAATAGTGATGCCCCAAGTTCCCGTTTTTTGATTAATTTTGTGAAAACAAATCAATCGAGAAAGATGAGCATCATTCAGGAAATCAGGCAGCGCCTTGTGGCACTGCGCGACGATAAAAATGTGGAGTTTGTGAGCAAACTGTTCCCCACGATTGATTCGAGCCGCATATTGGCGATTCGCACGCCGGTGCTGCGCAATATGGCCAAGGAACTGGTGAAACGCAGCGATGTAGAGGAGTTTCTGGCTGATGTGCCTCACCAGTATCATGACGAGAATCAGTTGCATGCGTTCATTATCTCGGCCATGCGTGATTATGGGCAGTGCATGGCAGCGCTGGAGCATTTCCTGCCTTATGTGAATAATTGGGCCACTTGCGACCAGTTGAGTCCCAAGGTGCTGGCCAAACACAAGACCGAACTGCTGGAGCGCATCACGGCGTGGCTGGCATCGCCGCACGACTACACGGTGCGTTATGGCATGGGCCGGCTCATGGCGCTGTATCTCGACGATGATTTTGAACCGCGATTTCTGGAGATGGTGGCGCAAGTGAACCGCGACGAATATTATGTGCAGATGATGCAGGCATGGTACTTTGCCACAGCACTTGCCAAGCAACCTGAAGCGGCGATGCCCTATCTACTGCCCGATGACGACGGGCAGTTTCGACTGAACCGTTGGGTACACAACAAGACGATTCAAAAGGCGGTAGAAAGTTACCGCATCATCCCCGAGCAAAAGGCCTACTTGCGCACCCTGCGCCGCAAGAGTTAAGGGCCGGGCCTTGCCCGGGAAATAAGAACAAATCTTTATTAGGCTGCATTGACGGGGTCAGGGGTTTAAGACAGAAGGCCAAAAGATATTTAGACAGAAGAACATAAGATATTTGGACAGAAAGACAAAAGGTTTTTAGACATAAGAACAAAAGGACATAAGATATTTAGACAGAAGGACAAAGATGTTTAGAAAGAAGAACATAAGAGCATATTTTTTGAGCAAAGCCGGCTGGCACCGGTGATTTGGAGTCGCGCTGACGCGCGAGAAATCTTGCAAATCTTAGACAAATCGGGCAAATCTTTTATTTGACTGACGCCGGTTTTTTTGTTTTATGGGGATGGATGGGAAGCGTGGGAATTGCGGGAATTTTGGGAAAAACGGGAAATTTGAGAAATTTGAGAAAAGTCGCAATGCCTAATGGCACCGCACATCGGCCTGGTGGCCGACTTATGCTGCACCATCTCCCCGAGCCCTTCGGGGTTCGTGGTTTTCCGTACCGCAACCGTGAGTTTTTGTACCGCAAACGATAGTGGGTGGCAGGGGTAAAAATGTCAAAGAACGCATGTGCGTGTGGGCACATGAGCGAAGTTAAGGGCTACGGCGAAGAATAGAAATGGTGATAGCACGCAAGATGCGGTTATTTGTAAGCGCCCTGGAGTTCGGGAACCACGAGGTGCTTTGGGAAAACTAATTTGTCTGTGTACGGGTGTTTTTGTGCTTTCGCGGGTAATTAGAGTGGAGATGGTAGTCTAAATGTGGGTAAAAAAGTGAGATTTAGACTACCATCTCTTGCATGATTCGGAAAAAAGTATTCGGTTTACATGTAGAGGCGCTGGTTTTCGAAGTCGACTTCGTGGTCGAGTTTGTCGATAAAGTCGTTGAACAGTTCGGGCTCCACGTCGCCCAGAGCGTATTCTTTCTCGGCATCTTCGCGTATGAGTGCAATCCACTTGCGTCGAGCCTCGACATAGTCGTTGCGAATGCGTTCGGCGTCGTCTTCAGTAATACGGTCGATGCCGTAGTATTCACAAATCATATTGTAGCTCCAGCTCCAGCGAAGTTCGTTGTAGTTGTTGTGAATGGAGCGGAAACGGGCAATGATGTCGTAAACCGTGTTGAGGCGCTTGTTGATGATGTCGTCGATGATGCGTTTTTCGGCATTCTCAGGCATGAGCATACCCGAAAGATCAATCCAGTTGCCTTCGCCTTCGTTAGTGATGGGTTCGGTGAGGCTGTGACGCTTGAGCACGGCCCCCATGTAGATGCGCAACGCCAGGTCGTAGTATTCGATGCCTTTGCGCAGCAATGGTGCCTTGATGACGTACTCGTGATAGTTGTAGGTGCTCACCTTGTCGCCCGAGGCTTCGCGCAGTCGTTCCAGAATCTTCTTGCCTCGCAGCACCTCGCTGATGGTGAATGGGCTGAGCCAGTCGAAGTTGACGCAACTCTTGCGCTCGCCACCCTTGCGCTTGTCGCGCAGTGGCCACTTGCGGATGTCGCGGTAGAGGCCCACGGTAGCGAAGTTGCGGCCAGGCACGAGATACATGGTGTCGTTGTGCGGGAACAGATAGGAGAAGGGCAGGTCGCGCGTGTCGGGGTGGTACATCAGTTTGCCGAACAACACCGAGAATGCGCCAATGTTGGCAGGCATGAGCAGATAGGCGCCGCTGGCGGTTTTTGAGCCTCGCTCAAGTGTGCCGTAGTGCATGGGCCCCATCTTGTAGGCGTGGTTGCTGAAGTTGGTGGCCGACCCGGCATTGTAGAACGAGAACATGCCGCCAATGAGTAGCGAACTCTTGTGGTGGCTCACGCTGAATGGTCCGCAGAAGGCGGCACACGCTTCACCATTGGCCATATAACTGTTGGCAAAGAACACGCTGCTGGCGGCAGTGAAGCCATTGGCGAGTTCGCAAGCCTCGCCCACGAAGCAGTCGATAATCTTCACACTGCCGGCAATCTTCGAACCTCCGCTGATGACCGAGTGCTCGCAAATGACACCAGTGCCAATGTGTATGGGGTTGTTGCAATTGCTTTCGATAGTGGATTCATAGATGCGCGAGGCGCCTCCAATGAAGCATCCGTCACCTATCAATGCATTGCAAATCTCGTTGGTGCTCACGATGCGCACCTGGTTGCCAATGGTGGTGCGCTCAGGTTTTGTGGCCTCGACATGATCCTTCACTATTTGAGTGAGGCGCTGCATGAGTTTTTTGTTATCGCCATGCTGGACCATGAGCGCTGCCAACTGGCTGTTGAGTTCGCTGAACAGCAGCAAATTGCCGTCGCCTACCTCGTTGAGTACAGAGATGAGTCGCCCTTGGCCGAATGTTGCATTGTCGCGGGTGTTGATGATGCTCACGTTGGCTATATAGCAGTGGTCGCCTATGGTTACGTTGTTGATGTAGTTGCCAATGTTCTCGACGAGGCAGTGGTCGCCAATGCGCACATTACGCAGTGTGGCGTTGGTAATGCCGCAGCGCTTGATGAATCCGTCGGAAACCTCGATGGAGCCTTCGGTGCTGCCTATGTGCGCCTCACCATAGAAACTGACGCGATGGCAGTGCTGAGGGTTGAATCCCTTGGTAACCTTAATCAGGTTCCAATCTTGAGCTAGACATCCATTGGCGGTGAGGATATTGATTTCGTCTTGGGTTAGATTTCGGTAAATATTCATAAACGATAAATAATAAGCAATAATAATTAATTATGTGTTTTCAGGCTGCGAAGATAGCTTAAAAATGGTATACTACCAATTTTGTGACTTTTTTTAAGAAAAAGCCAGCTAAAGATTAAAAAACTGTTGCTGAAACCTATCGGTTGTTTAAAGCAGTTGCATGGCGATGGCAGCGCATGCCTGTGCATCGGCAAGAGCGTTGTGATGCTGTGTGAGATCGAACCCACAGGCAGCAGCTACCGTCTGCAACTGGTGGTTGGGCAAGTGCAGGTGTTTGAGCCTTTGGCGCGCAGCCTGAAGGGTGCACGAGAAAGTGTAGTCGGGGTAGGTCATCTGGTAGCACCGCATCACGGCCCGCAGGCAGTTCTCGTCAAATCGCTTGTTGTGCGCCACGAGAGGGAGGTCAGTGATGAGTGGCTCGATTTGCGCCCACACATGGGGGAAGACGGGGGCCGAGTCGGTATCGCTATGACCTAGCCCATGCACCCGTTGACACCAGTAGGTGTAGTAGTTGGGCTCAGGCTGGATGAGCGAGTAGAACGAGTCGGAGACGATGCCATTGCGAACAACGACCAGGCCCACACTGCACACGCTGGTGGGGTGCTGGTTGGCTGTTTCGAAATCGATGGCGGCAAAATTATCCATGTGTTGATAAAAGTTTTTGCAAAGTTAGTGAAAAATGCTGAGATGCCGATGCACGAGCCGTGAGAATATTATGTGGCCAGACAGGGAGCATAAACATACTGAATGATAAACAAAAAAAGAGGCTGAACTAATTCAGCCTCTTTGAGTTAAGTGGCGGAGGCAGGACTCGAACCTGCGACCTTTGGGTTATGAGCCCAACGAGCTACCACTGCTCCACTCCGCGATATGCGACTGCAAAGGTACTGCTTTTTCGCGATTTGTCAAGAGTGGAGGGGCAAAAAATAGTGTTTTTTAACAAAATTTTGCAATGAATCAGGATGTGCTGTTCGGACTGAATATGCTTTGATTTGGGTTGAGTATGCTATGTGAAAAGGTAGGGTAAAACCAGTTTTGCGCCGGTAGCGTGTGAAACAGTACAAAACAAGTACGGCCGTGACACTACACGACCGCACTCGTATTGACTTTGATTAACAAGCGATTAGTGGCAAGCGCAGTTGCGACCAATCTGGAGGAAGAAGTCGTTGCCCTTGTCGTCGACGAGGATGAATGCGGGGAAATCTTCGACGGTGATTTTCCAGATGGCTTCCATGCCCAGCTCGGGATACTCGACGCACTCGATACTCTTGATGCTCGTCTGCGAGAGCACTGCAGCAGCGCCACCGATGGTGCCCAGATAGAAGCCGCCATGCTTCTTGCAGGCGTCGGTCACGGCCTGTGTGCGGTTGCCCTTGGCAATCATCACGAGCGATGCTCCATGGTCTTGGAACTCATCGACATAGGGGTCCATGCGGTTGGCTGTAGTCGGGCCCATTGAACCGCAAGGATAACCTTCGGGTGTCTTGGCGGGACCAGCATAGAGGATGGGGTGATCCTTGAAGTACTGAGGCATCTCCTCGCCAGCATCAAGGCGGGCTTTGAGTTTGGCATGAGCAATATCGCGTGCCACGATAATGGTTCCCTTCAGGTTCACGCGGGTGCTCACGGGATACTTGGCAAGTTCTTGACGCACAGCATCGATGCCCTTGTCAAGGTCAATTTCCACACCCTTGCCGCCTTCGCCCGGCTTGCGGAGTTCTTCGGGAATGAGTTCGGTAGGATTCTGGTCCATTTGTTCAAGCCAGATGCCGTCGCGGTTGATTTTAGCCTTGATGTTGCGGTCGGCCGAGCAGCTCACACCCATGCCGATGGGGCAGCTGGCACCGTGGCGTGGCAGGCGCACCACACGAATGTCGTGGGCAAATGCCTTGCCGCCGAATTGAGCCCCCAGGCCAATCTTCTGAGCCTCGACCAGCAGTTTCTGCTCCAGGTCGATGTCACGGAAGGCACGCCCTGTCTCGTCGCCTGTGGTGGGCAGGTTGTCGTAGTACTTGATGGAGGCCAGTTTCACGGTGAGCAGATTCTTCTCGGCGCTGGTGCCGCCAATCACGAATGCGATGTGATAGGGCGGGCAGGCAGCAGTGCCCAGACTCTTCATCTTCTCGACCAGGAAGGGGAGCAGTGTGCCCTCGTTCTGAATGGTGGCCTTGGTCATGGGGTAGAAGTAGGTCTTGTTGGCCGAACCGCCACCCTTGGCTACCATCACGAAGCGGTATTCGGCGCCCTCTACGGCCTCAATGTCGATTTGGGCGGGCAGATTGCAGCGGGTATTCACTTCATCGTACATGTTGAGGGGTGCATTCTGTGAGTAGCGCAGGTTGTCGGTGGTGTAGGTGTTGTAGACGCCGCGCGAGAGTGCTTCTTCATCTTCAAACCCAGTCCACACCTGCTGGCCTTTCTCGCCATGGATGATGGCTGTGCCGGTGTCCTGACAGAAGGGGAGGATGCCCTTGGCGGCAGTCTCGGCATTGCGCAAGAACTGGAGGGCGACATACTTGTCGTTCTCTGAAGCTTCGGGGTCGTGCAGGATTTGAGCTACTTGCTCGTTGTGCTCGCGGCGCAGCAGGAACTCGACATCGTGAAAGGCCTGCTGAGCGAGCAGGGTGAGTGCTTCGGGTGTGACCTTGAGAATCTCGTGACCTTCAAAACTGCTCACACTCACGCCTTCACGGCTCAGGAGTCGATACTGTGTGTTGTCTTCACCCAACTGAAACATGGGTGCATACTTGAATTCGGGAAAATTAGCCATAAGTGTAGTGAAAAGTTATTATGTTGTTATGATTTTTTGCTGAATGGCAAAGTTACAAAAATTAGTTCAAATCACGAAACAAAATGCGATAAAGAATGGGGACGCTGGGTCAGTCTTCGTGATTTTCGGCTGGCTTGACCAATGCTGCAAGTTGCTGCCACAGAGGTTCCTGGGGTAGGGGTGCGGTAACATCGACGATGGCGTGCGAGACGGGGTGCTCGAACCAGATGCGATGGGCCTGGAGCGAGATGCCGCCGTCGGGGTTGCTGCGGTGTGCCCCATACTTGAGGTCGCCCTTGATGTGGCAACCGATGTGTGCGAGCTGGGCCCTGATCTGGTGCTTGCGGCCCGTGAGCAGGTCCACTTCAAGCAAATGGTAGTTGTCGCCACTGGCCAAGAGACGGTAGTTGAGCACTGCCTTGAGGGCGCCTTCGCGAGGTGTATCGCTCACATAGGTCTTGTTGTTTTTTTCAACAGGCGTGAGGTAGTGCGTGAGGGTATCGGCATCCTTGGGCGGACGTCGGTCGACGATAGCCCAATAAGTCTTGTGCACGTCGCCATTCCTGAACAATTCATTCATGCGTGAGAGTCCCTTGCTGGTGCGAGCAAAGACCACCAGCCCGCAGGTGGGCCGGTCGATGCGGTGAGTTACACCACAAAACACGTTGCCGGGCTTGTTATAAGTCTCTTTGATCCATTGTTTTACGCGCTCGACAAGCGGCTGGTCGCCAGTGCGGTCACCCTGCACAAGTTCGCCACTCTGCTTGTTGACGATGATGATGTGGTTGTCTTCGTAGATGACTTGCATGATAGTGTGAATTGAATAGGTTGAGCAAAGTTAATCACTTTTTGCGAGAGAAACA
>JAEEVB010000273.1 GCA_016287065.1 Muribaculaceae bacterium | reverse complement strand
CAGACTTCTTCGAGGCATTGGCCTCGTCGGCTACGATTTCGCGGCACTGTTCAAGCGTGAGTTCCTGCGCCACATACTTGGCAGGAATCTTATAGTTCTGCTTGTTGTAAGAGATATAGGCACCATAACGGCCATTGAGCACCTGCATGGCAGGATCTTCGTCAAAGGTCTTGATTACCTTCTGTGCCTCGGCTTTACGCTTCTCCACAATCAGTTCTTCGGCCTGTTCAAGCGTCAGTTCTTGTGGCGAGGTGCTGGGAGGTATCGATACAAACTTCTTGCCGTGTTTCAGGTAAGGACCGAAGCGGCCAACAGCCACCACAATGTCTTCGCCCTCAAAACTGCCCAAGGTGCGGGGCAACTCAAACAGTTTCAGAGCCTCTTCCAGAGTGATGGTCGACACGCTCTGGTCTTTCAGCAGTGAGGCAAAACGAGGCTTTTCTTCCTCATCGGCACTGCCCAGTTGCACGAGCGGACCGAAGCGACCTATCTTCACCGACACGGGCTTGCCTGTCTTGGGATCATTGCCCAGCACGCGTTCACCCACCTTGTGCTCTAAGCGTAGCGTCGACACACGATTAATGTTAGGGTGAAAATCTTTGTAGAACTTGCTTATCTCGCTGTTCCATTTGGTTTTGCCCTCTGCTATGGCATCAAATTCGTCCTCAACTTTTGCAGTAAAGTTATAGTCCATGATGGTGGGGAAGTATTTCATCAAGAATTCGTTCACCACCATACCCACGTCGGTCGGGATAAGTTTGCCTTTCTCGCCGCCGGTTACTTCGCTCTTGGTCTTACGGCTCAACTTGTTCTTCTTGAGTGTCAATACCTCATACTCGCGCTTCTCGCCACGGCTCTCGCCCTTGGTCACATAGTCGCGCGCCTGGATGGTCGAGATGGTAGGTGCATAGGTCGACGGACGGCCAATACCCAGATTCTCGAGCTGGCGCACAAGCGATGCCTCGGTGTAGCGCTGCGGCTGTTGTGTGTAGCGCTGGGTGGCCTTGACCTCCTCGGCTTTCAGGACAGCACCCACAGCCATCTGCGGCAGCATGAGGGCATGCTCTTGGGCTTCGGGCTCGTCATCTACCGACTCGATATACACACTCAGGAAACCGTCAAACTTAATCACCTCTGCGCTGGCGGTGAAGTGTTCGGGACGGTTGCTCATCGTGATGTCAATGCTGGTCTTTTCCAGGTCGGCATCAGCCATTTGGCAGGCGATGGTGCGTTTCCATATCAGGTTGTAGAGTTTCTTCTCCTGCGACGTGCCAGTGATCTCGTGGTTGCTGATGAAGGTGGGACGGATAGCCTCGTGAGCCTCCTGAGCTCCCTTGCTCGTGGTGTGGTACTTGCGCACTTTCAGGTACTTGTCACCTTTCAGTTTCTTGATTTCGGCGCTGATGGTCGACAATGCAAGAGCCGACAGATTCACCGAGTCGGTTCGCATATAGGTGATATGACCCGATTCGTAGAGCGACTGTGCCACACGCATCGTCTGCGATACCGAGAAACCCAACTTGCGCGAGGCCTCCTGTTGGAGCGTCGATGTGGTGAAGGGTGGGGCAGGCGATTTCTTCAGCGGTTTCACCGTCACGTCATTCACGGCAAACTCGGCCGTCTTGCAGTCGTTCAGGAACGACTCGGCTTCGCTGCTGTTGTGAAGGCTGCTGTTCAGCTCGGCGGGAAGCGGAGCTTCGCTACCTTCGGCCTGGAACTGTGCCGTCACGCGATAGTACTCCTTCGACTGGAATTCCTTGATCTCTTTCTCGCGTTCGGCAAGCAGGCGCACCGCAACACTCTGCACGCGACCGGCCGACAACGACGGTTTGATCTTCTTCCACAGCACGGGCGACAGTTCAAAACCCACGATGCGGTCAAGCACGCGGCGAGCCTGCTGGGCATCCACCAGGTTCATGTCTATCTCGCGTGGGCTCTCGATCGCCTCCAGTATGGCAGGTTTCGTGATTTCGTGAAATGCGATGCGACGGGTGTTTTCAGGCTTCAAACCAAGCACTTCATACAGGTGCCAGGCTATAGCTTCTCCTTCGCGGTCCTCATCCGATGCAAGCCACACCAGGTTGGCCTTCTTCGACTCTTTACGCAGTTCCGATACAATCGACTCTTTGTTCGACGGTATCTCATATATCGGTTGAAATCCTTTCTCTACGTCGATGCTGAAATCTTTTGTGTGGAGGTCTCGGATGTGACCGAAACTCGACATCACCTTGTAGTCTTTGCCCAGAAACTTCTGGATCGTCTTGGCTTTCGCCGGCGACTCAACAATCACTAAATTGTTCGGCATAGTTTAAACCTCTGTTTTTTATGCACCATTCACGGGTGCTGTTTTTGAAATCGGGTGCAAAATTAGATAAAAAAGTTACAACCGCACAAATAATGTGTATTTTTTTAACTTTTTTCCACCCACCCTCCCATCCTCGTCTTTTTTTAACCTTTTGTTTTTTTATGTCCTTATAGGGCAGATAAAACTGACCATTTTTGTTGGTATAGACAAAACTTATTCTCTTCATTACATAACTCAAAGTCCGCCAACTCTCGATTCATCTAATTCTTTATAAATCAACCCCTATTAATTTTTTCCTACCATTTTCTTGCTTTCCCCCACCTTTTTTAGTATTTTTGCACCTTATCCCTATGTTATACTTTTTTGCGACTTTAATCTAAAACACTAAAACATAAACAATCATGAAACATTTCAATCTACTTAAATCGTTTCTGCTCACCACAGCCGTGCTGCTGGCTGCCATCCCGCTGCAAGCCCAGCAAATGGTGAGCAACAACAACGACGATGAGGTCAACAAGGTCGACCCGAGCGCCGCCCGATCCTACCGCCCAAGCCAGGTCATCGTCAAGTTCAAGGAAACCTCGCCCGTGCTTATCAAGAGCAACGCCAAGGGCAAGTTCCAGACTTCAAGCGTCGCCAACATCGACAAACTGATGAACGAGATTGGCGTGCTTGAAGCCGAACCGCTCATGCCGCTCACAGGTGCCATCAAAAATCGTGCGCCTCGCAAGGCGAAAGCAATCTCTGG
>JAEEVB010000272.1 GCA_016287065.1 Muribaculaceae bacterium | reverse complement strand
AATTATATAGCATTTGGCCCGCAATCATTTTTTAACGCGAATTTCACTAATTGCATGTATTTGACGAAGAAAATATTAGCGTAATTAGCTAAATTCGTAAATTCGCATTAAGCCCCGCAGGGTTTGGGCCAAGTTCTATATAGTTCCCAAAAATAATAGGAAAACTGTCACAAAGCATCACCCGCCTTGCAAGAAACCCGACAACAGGTTTCACTCATTCGTCAGGCCCAAGATAATATTGATCACAAGGGTCACATCCATCACATTGATGGCATCATCGCCGTTCACATTGGCATTGTCGTAGTTAAACGGGCTGGGATTCTTGCTCAAGATGTAGTTGATGATGGTGGTCACGTCGTTCACGTCCACCTTGTTGTCGTCATTGGCATCACCAGTCATAGCAGGAGGAAATTCCACACCATTAACGATGTACTTATTGTGACCCAGATACTTGAGTATGTCACCATCTTCAACGGCAATATCGGCGGTCTGCCCCTCATCGTCACTGAAAATCACATACGGGCCACTGGCTTCCTCATGGTTGAAACCCCACACATAATACTCGACTCCCTCAACCGAGGCAGTCTCGAGACTGCTTATAGGCACACCGGGCCAAGTTACATAATAGTCCTTGGAGTCAAAAGCATAAATATTGCCCGGGGCCGACCCCTTGTCGATATAAACTTGTGCATAGGGAGCAGGGGGAGCCAGCTCAACGATGCAGTTAACAGCCTTGCTGACTGGGTCAAAGGTAATGGTCACATTGTAGGTGCCCGCCTCACTCAGAGTATACACATAATTGCCGTTAGGATAAGCCACCGTCCAGCCGTGATCCTGACATACTCTGAACTCGATGTTGCAGGCTGGCAGCTGAACGCCTTGCTTGCTCCAGACGTAGATCCCATCAATGAGCCGCATCTCGTTGACGGGGTAAGTGTTAGACCACTCGTAGTCAAACAGCGCTGCTGGCGAACCTGCCACCGTGTAGGTGTGCGGCGGCTCCACTAAGGCATAGGTAGTACCGCCTGTGTACTCATAAATCTGGTTCGCAACCACCGAAATCGTGGCAGTCTGGTTGGTGCCATCGGTGAATATCAACTTGGGACTATCGCTCGTGAAGTGCGTGTAGGGCATCACATAGTACAATTTCCCGTAATAGGTAGCCTTAGGCAACTGACTGATAGGCCTACCTGGCCAAGCATCGAAATAATTGCCTCCACCATCATAAGCCCACACATAACCCGTCGAGTTCATGGTAATGTATGCCAATGTCTCGGCTTTAGTGGCAAAACATGCCATGGCCAAAACCACCATCAATAATAATGAATAACGTTTTTTCATAATTCAGTTAGTCCTATTTCAATTATATATATATGTTTTATTTGCTCACGTCGGTCACCGTCTCGAGCGACTTATTTTCCGTTAAAATTAGGCATAATAAATGAAACCACAAAATATTACGCCAAAAACCAACCCGCGCCACAGCTTTGCCTACCAGCCTCAAGAGGGCCAAAATGGGCGATTTGTGGCATTGCGTTTGGTCATAACGGATTTTAATGCTAACTTTGCACCACATTTATGCGCAGCATGAGTCGCATATTATTGACCGATTTATTAATATTCATACGCATTTTTTACAATGGAAAAAGTCGTTAGCGGCATCAGGCCCACAGGTAATCTCCACTTGGGCAACTACTTTGGAGCAGTGAAAAGTTTTGTAGCCATGCAGGATCAGTACAACTGCATGTTCTTCATCGCCGACTGGCATTCACTCACCACACATCCCAAGCCCGAGAACATCCAGGCCAGCACACGCACCATCCTCGCCGAGTACCTTGCTTGCGGCATCGACCCCGAGAAGGCGCCCATCTATGTACAGAGCGACGTGCGTGAAACCATCGAACTCTACCTCTACCTCAATATGAACTGCTATCTGGGCGAACTCGAGCGCGTCACCACATTCAAGGAGAAGGCTCGTCAGCAGCCCGACAACGTGAACGCCGGACTGCTCACCTACCCCACCCTCATGGCGGCCGACATCCTGCAGCACCGCGCCGCAAAGGTGCCCGTGGGCAAGGACCAGGAGCAGAACATGGAGATGGCACGACGCTGCGCACGACGCTTCAACAACATCTATGGTGTGGAGTTCTTCCCCGAACCACAGAATTTCTACTTTAGCGACAAGGCCCTCAAGGTGCCAGGTCTCGACGGTAGCGGCAAGATGGGCAAAAGCACCGGCAACTGCATCTACCTGCGCGACGACGACAAGACCATCACAAAAAAGGTGATGAAAGCCGTGACCGACAGCGGTCCCACCGAGCCCAACAGCCCGAAGCCCGAGGTCATCGAGAATCTCTTCACATTCTTGCGCATCGCATCCACGCCCGACACATACCAGTACTTCGACGAGAAGTGGAACGATTGCTCCATCCGTTACGGCGACCTCAAGAAGCAGATTGCACAGGACCTGTGCGCCATCGTCGCTCCCATTCGCGAGCGCATCGAGCAGTTCAGCGCCGACAGCGCATTGCTCGAAAAGATAGCCAAGAACGGTGCCGATGTAGCCCGCCAGAGTGCCCGTGCCACCATCGACGAGGTGCGCCGCATCATCGGCTTCCGCACCATTTAACTAGCCGAGCAACTCTAGTAATTCTAGAAAATCTAGTATATCTAGAACATCCAGCCAGGCTAGTCCGGCTAGCACGGCTAGAAACGCTAGAAATCCAGCCCCCAATAAACACAAAAGGGGCCAACCATTGCGGTTGGTCCCTCTTTTGTTTCTAAATAACGCTGCTTAGCGGCCTTGATAGTTCACTTCTTGCTGAAGTTTCATCAGCTCGGCACGGGCTTTCTGAGCCTTTTCGGCCATATCTCTAGCCTTCTCTTGCTCGTCTTTAGCCTTGTTCACAGCCTTTTCAGCGTCCTTTTGAGCCTTCTGAGCCTTTTCTTGAGCCTTCTGAGCATCCTTCTGAGCCTTTTCGGCCTTCTTGGCTTGCTTCTCGGCATCTTTTGTAGCCTTCTCGGCACTCTTGGCAAGCTTATTGAGCTTCTCAGTATCC
>JAEEVB010000271.1 GCA_016287065.1 Muribaculaceae bacterium | reverse complement strand
GGGGTAATCGTTGATGAAGGCGTAGTACTCGTCGATGACGGTGCGATAGCGTTCTTCTTTTTTCTCGCTCACGCTCTGCTCGGCCTCGCTGAAGCGCGACTTGAGGATGAGCATCTCGAGGTCTTCCTTATACTTGCTGTAGGGGTAGTCCTTGATGGCGTTCTTGGCCGTGATGACCGCGCTCTCGTAGTTGTTACCCATATAGTTGCCCAGGTTATAATACAGGGTGGCGTTTTCTACCTCTTTCTTCACGAGTTTGTCCTGAAGCTCGAAGATGGCATTCTGGGCGATCGACACCTTGTCGCTCTTGGGGAAGTAGTCGAGGAAGGCCTGAAGCTCCTCGATGGCCTTGACAGTAAGCGTCTGGTCGAGCTGTGGGTCGGGCGAGTCGAGGTAGTAGCCATAGCCGGCATAGTAGCGCGCCAGCTCGGTGTACTGCCCTTTGGGGTACTGTGAGTAGTATTGCTTGAAGTAGGAACCTGCATTCAGGTAGTCCTTGTTCTCGTAGTGGCTCAACCCAAGCAGATAGAGCGACTCTTCGGCCTTGTCGGTGCCGCGGAAGACTGAAATCACGTCTTCGAGCAGCGTGGCGGCCTGGCTGTACTTCTTTTGTTCAAAGGCCTTTTTGGCATATTCAAACTTGTAGTTGTAGTCTGAACTCTTCATGGCCTTGTTGTATTCACCGCAAGCAGCAAACAGGAGTGCCAGAGCGCAAGCCGATATGATGGAAAAGTATCTCATTTGCATAAACATTAAGGCCGTACTCACAGGAGCATGGCGTTTCAACCTGCAAAATTACTCATAATTCTAAACATTGCAAGCATAGAAAACCAAAAAACTATTAAAACGATGTCCAAAATAATAAATACGGGATTAAAAACTGCTAAATAACGGTGGTTTTTTGTAAATTTGCGGAATGATGAAACAGCGAGGTCGTAAAATTGAGTTGCTGGCGCCGGCGCGTGATGCCCAGATTGCCATCGAGGCCATCAGGCATGGCGCCGATGCCGTGTATATGGGGGCTTCGGCTTTCGGGGCTCGCGCTTCGGCGGGCAATGCGCTTGCCGATGTGGCTCGGGCTGTAGACTATGCCCACCAGTTCAACGCGCGCATCTATGCTACGGTGAACACGCTGGTCTACGACCATGAAATAGGGCAGGTGCAGCGGCTCATTCACGACCTGTATGGCATTGGCGTCGATGCCATCATCGTGCAAGACATGAGCATCTTGCGCATCGATCTGCCGCCCATTGCCTTGCATGCCAGCACGCAGTGCGACCTGCGCACGCCCGAGAAGGCCCGCTTCTTGGAGTCGGTAGGCTTCTCGCAGCTGGTGCTTGCACGCGAGCTGAGCCTTGACGAGACCCGGAGCATTGCCGACAGCGTGCAGGTGCCCATCGAGGCATTTGTGCACGGTGCCCTGTGCGTGAGCTATAGCGGCCGTTGCCAGGTGAGCGAGATGGTGAAGGGCCGCAGTGCAAACCGTGGCGAGTGCGCCCAGATGTGCCGTCTGAGCTATGACCTGGAAGATGGCGAGGGCCATAAACTCATGCAGGGCAAGCATCTGCTGTCGCTTTGCGACCTGAACATGAGCAGCCGCCTTGCTGCCATGCTCGAGGCGGGCGTGTCGTCGTTCAAGATTGAGGGCCGGCTCAAGGATGTGGGCTATGTGAAGAATGTGGTGGCCTACTACCGCCGTGCGCTTGACCGCATCATTGCTGCCAGTGAGGGGGCGCTCGAGCGCTCGTCATGTGGCACATCGGTCTTCAGTTTTGAACCCGATGTGGCAAAGAGCTTCAACCGCTCGTTCACCACCTATTTTGCCGATGCCCATCACTTGCCTAATGGTCATAGCATGGCCTCGGTACACACGCCCAAATCGATGGGCGAACCGCTGGGCAAGGCTCGCAATGTGCGGGGCAAGACCCTGGAGATTGACACCCGAAAACCGCTTGCCAATGGCGACGGACTGAGCTTTGTGAATGCTCGTGGCGAGTATGAGGGCTGTCGCGTGAATGTGGCCAACGGCAACCGTGTGGTGCTCAACGATGAGGTGCATATTCCCGCTGGTGCCATGATTTATCGCACCCACGACAAGGCGATGAACGATATTCTTGCAAAACCCAGTGCCGAGCGGCGCATTTCAGTCGATGCCCGGTTGTTGAGACTGGACTGTGGCATTGCACTCACACTCAGCGACGAGCGCGGCAACCGCGTGACGCACCGCCTCGACAGCGATGCCATTCAACCCGCTCAATCGCCACAGGCCGACAAGCAGCGTCAAGTGCTTGCCAAACTGGGAAATACAATCTATGAATTACATGAGGCCGAGTTGCTCGACGGGTGTTTTATCCCTTCGTCGTTGCTCACTCGCTTGCGCCGCGAGACCATCGAGTTGCTCGACCGTGCGCAGCGGCTCACCTATCGCCGAGATGTGCGTCGGCCCGAGGACCGCACTGCTCCTTGCTTTGCAACGGAGCTCGCAAGTGCCGACAATGTGGCCAATCATCTGGCCGAGGAATTCTATCGCGACCACGGCGTGGAGCGCATCACACCAGCCATCGAGGTGCAGAAACCTGCCGGCAACGAACCTGTGCCCGTGATGCACACGCGCTACTGCCAGCGCCGTGAGCTGGGAGCGTGCCGACTTGACCCCAAGGCCAAGAAACTGCCCGCAGAACTGTATCTGCGCAATGCCGGCACCTTGCTGCGAGTCAACTGCGACTGCTCCCGCTGCGAGATGCACCTCTACCTCCTCTAATCCTCCCCAAAGCGTCTAAAGGCCCCACATAGTCTTGTAAGTGGGGGATATGTTCTCCATAAATGATCTTGAATTTTACATGAATTGATTTAGATTGACGGCACGGGGAGTTACTCTCGCAAAAAGGAGCAAAAAGCCGCGCGGTGCGCGGATATTTTTTCATTGTCGCTGGTTACTCGGAGGTGTCGGAGGTGTTGGAGTTCTCGGGATGGATGAATTTTTTTGGAAATCGTGGAAAAGTGGGAAGGTTGGGAAAAAGGGGAAATCATGGAAATCTTGGAAATCATGGAAATCTTGGAATTCTGAGAAAGATGGG
>JAEEVB010000024.1 GCA_016287065.1 Muribaculaceae bacterium | reverse complement strand
CCTGTCGCTGGCCTGCGATTGGGCAATGAGCGAGGCACAGGCAAAGCACAGCAGCAGGAGAAGCCGTTTGCAGCGACTCCCGTCAAGGCACAAATTATAATGAGGTTTCAATTTCATAATGATATGAATTTTTTAAAGATTTCCAGCTCGAGAATATTAGTTTTTTGCAAATATAATCAAAAAAAGACGGTTTTCAAACATTCCCCTTGTTTTTTCAAAATCTACTATCAAATCAAGTGGTTGCGAGAATTTGCCACCAACTCACGCGAAAATGTGGACATCTTTCCTCAAAACACTCATAATATGCAATAAAAAACAACCCTGGAAATCAATCCAGGGTTGTGTCGTTAGGTTTGGTTAGTAACGATTATTTCATGATCTTCTTCACAGTGCCATCACTGTAGCGAACAATGTTGATGCCTTTTTGCATCTCACGCATTTGCTGACCATTGATGTTGTAGATGGCCTCGATGACAGCATTATTGTCTTTGTTCAGAGTCTCAACCGCAGATGGGGCAGTTTTAGGATTGAGAATAATAACAATGTCCTCGTTTGAACCAGCTTCGCAAGTCACGATGCCAGCGGGGATAACCACATAATAGGTTTTGTTGGCATCACTTATGAAATAGTCAACATATCCATCGTAATCGCTGCCCCACACTTGCAGTGTATTCCCTTTGTCAATAATGGTTGCATACCAGCAATCAAGTGGACTCAGGGTTTCAGAGCTACCTATTTCGTCAACATAGATTTTTACATCGGGATTGTTCTGTACAACTGTTACTGGCTGGTTGAAGGTGACCTCAAACGAGAATGTTTGATAATGGGCGGCGTTATCTCCCGACACGGGATTGGTAGAAACCACTTCCAGTGGCAGAGCCTGCTCAACAATATTGTAGTAGCTCCATTCTGTTGCTTGATAGGCGCCCTTGCTCCCTTTAGGCACATAGAGAATAGCGTTAGAGTTACTATTGTAGAACGGCATGTCATAATCCTCGTAGTAATCCATAATGGTGGGAGGCACTGCGCTAAGGCATGTGATTGTCTCCAGAGCTGAGCAACTGTTGAGAGCGTGAGGATAAATCTCAGTTATGCCCTCGGGAATGGTGAGTGATTTCAACGATTTGCAGCTGGCAAATTCGCCATCGTTAAGGTAATATGGGCTGGACGGAAGAACCACCTCGGTGAGGCGAGTGTCGGCAAACACCTGCTCGTCGATAAAATCGATTTTTTCGGGACCATCAAGATTGATGTCACTCAAGAGGCTGCTCTCGAAGCAGGCATAACCCAAGGCAGTAAGTGCCTTGTTAAGCGTGATGCTCTGCAGCTCGCTGCCCCAGAATGCTCCGCCCACAATGCCCAAGCAATTCTCATTTACCACATGGTTGCTAACACCTGTCATCGGTGCCATTTGAAGCAAATGTTTGTCGGCAGTGTAGAGCACACCGTTTTCCATAACAAATGATGTGTTTGCGGGATCCAGATTGATTGTGCTCACCGATGTCATGGCTATAGCACTTTCTCCTATGCTGGTTACTCCAGCTGGGATGTTGATGGTGGTGAGAGCCTTGTCGTTAAAGAAAGCCTCCATGCCAATTTCCTCCAAGGTCGATGGCAAGGTGATGCTACTAAGATCACTACAGTTGTTGAATGCACCATCGCCTATTTTCTTCAGGCCCTCATTGAGGGTCACTGTCTGGAGTTTGCTGTAAAGGAAGCATGTAGAACCAATTTCCTCGGTCGATGCTGGGATTTCGATGCTGGTGGCTGCCAGTTTGTAGAATGCCGCATTACCAATGTGTTTGACGCCATTACCCAAGTTTATCTCGGTTAAGCAAGGTTGGTAACTGGAATTGTGCTGGTTGTAGAACGCACTATTGCCTATCCATTCCAAGCTGTTGGGAAGTATGAGGCTGCTAATACCCAGGCTAGAGAAAGCATAGTCACCTATGTATTTCACACCTTCGCCAAAAGTCACGCTGGTCAGGCTGCTGTAATAGAAAGCCTGAGCTTTGATTGTCTCAACCGAACCAGGAATTACCGCCGATTCAAGTTTGCTCCACCTGAATGCGCCCTCACCAATGGCTTTAACATCATAGGTCACACCCTCGTTTTGGACGGTGGCGGGGATTTCAATACTGGTGGCAGAGCTTTCCACACCGCTACATTCAACTGTGTTCTCGCCCGTCACTGTGTAAGTGATTTGACCACTCGTAAAGGAGGTCTGGGCTTGCATGCCAAGGGCAAACAATGCCGCAACGGCTGTCAAAATGTAATTCTTCTTCATTTTTTTGATGGGTTTTGTGTTAATTGGTATATATTAAGAATAGTGTTACAAATGTACGTAAAAAAAACAATTCCGCCAATTAATTCATCATTTTTAATAGTATTTGGCAATAATGAAAGTCACTATAATCAGTAGTCAAACATCCGTGGCAGCTGAGAGCCGCCTAAAGTATATACTATTAAATAGAGGGTTTGAAAGACTTAAACACCCGGAAAAATGTGGAGAAACTACCGAAAAAAGCATGGAAAAATGTGGAAAAACACCCTCAAAACACTTGGAAAAATGTGGGAAACACCCATCAAAACACTTGGAAAAATGTGAAATTTCTCTCAAAAACATTTGGAAAAATGTGAAAAAATATAGATTCGATGTAGTCAATTTTCATATAAGATTGAAAACTTTAGGGGCTGATGTGGCAAAGATTACGACAAAAATCACTAAATTTGCAAGTTGATTGAGAAAGTGGGTCTGCCGTTACACGCAAATCACAACTTAACAATCTCATAATCAAGAAAAAACATATAATATCATAAATCGTTATGAACATTTCTTATAAATGGCTGAAAGAATACATCGACTTCGATCTCACACCGCAACAGGTGGCCGAGGCGCTGACCTCACTGGGACTCGAAGTGGGTGCTACCGAAGAAGTTGAAACCATTCGTGGCGGTCTCAAGGGCCTTGTGGTGGGCCAAGTGCACACCTGCGAGATGCACCCCAACAGCGACCACCTGCATGTCACCACCGTGGACCTGGGCAACGGCGAGGCTCCCGCACAAATCGTGTGCGGCGCCCCCAATGTGGCTGCGGGCCAAAAGGTGATTGTGGCCACGCTGGGCACCGTCCTGTATGATGGCGACGACTCGTTTACTATCAAGAAATCGAAACTGCGCGGCGTGGAGTCGTGCGGCATGATTTGCGCCGAAGACGAGATTGGCGTGGGCACCAGCCACGATGGCATCATCGTGTTGCCCAACGACGCAGTTGTAGGCACTCCCGCCGCACAATACTATGGCGTGGAGAGCGACTGGATGATTGAGGTGGACCTCACACCCAACCGCATCGACGGTGGCTCGCACTATGGTGTGGCCCGCGACCTCTTTGCCTGGCTCAAGCAGAACGGTCTGCCCGGTACCCTGCGTCGCCCCAGTGTCGACGAGTTCAAAATCGACCGCCCCGACGGCGGCATTCCCGTAGAGGTGCTCAACCCCGAGGCTTGCCCGCGTTACAGCGGTCTCACCGTGCGCAATGTCAAGGTGCAGGAGAGTCCCAAGTGGCTCAAGGATTACCTGCTGGCAGCCGGTCAGCGACCGATCAACAATATCGTCGACATCACCAACTATATGCTTCTGGGTCTGGGTCAGCCTATGCACTGCTTCGACCTTGCCAAGGTGAAAGGCGACAAGGTGGTGGTGCGCACCGTTGAGGCTGGTACCAAGTTCGTGACCCTCGACGAGGTTGAGCGCACGCTCACCGACCGCGACCTCATGATTTGCAACGCACAGGAGCCCATGTGCATCGGCGGTGTGTTCGGCGGCCTCGACGCCGGTGTTACCGAGCAGACCACCGACATCTTCCTCGAGTCGGCCTACTTTCATCCCACATGGATACGCAAGACTGCTCGCCGTTTCGGTCTCAATACCGACGCCTCGTTCCGCTTTGAGCGCGGCATCGACCCCAACGAAACCGTCTACAACCTCAAGTTGGCAGCCATGCTCGTGAAGCAGATTGCCGGCGGTGAGATTTGCGGCGACATCGTCGATGTGAAGGCACACGACTTCCCCGGTTTCCCCGTGGAACTGCACTACGACTATGTGACCAGCCTCATCGGCAAGAACATAGGCAAAGACACTATCAAGAGCATTGTCGAAAGCCTCGAGATGCAAATCGTGAGCGAAGACGACGAGAAAATCAACCTCATTGTGCCCACCTACCGTGTGGATGTGCAGCGCCCCTGCGATGTGGTCGAGGACATTCTGCGTGTCTATGGCTACAACAATGTGGAGTTTGGCGATTCTATCCACAGCAGCCTGAGCAACAAGGACAATGTGGACTTTGCCGATGACATGAAGGAACTCATCAGCAATCAGCTCACCTCAAGTGGCTACAACGAGATTCTGAACAACTCGCTCACTGTCGAGGCCTATTATCAGGGCCTTGAGACTTATCCCGCCGAGCGCTGCGTGAAGGTGATGAACGCCCTCAGTTCCGACCTCAATGTGATGCGTCAGACCATGCTCTTCGGCGGTCTCGAAAGCATTGCGCGCAATATCAACCGCAAGAACGCCAACCTTCGTTTCTACGAGTTTGGCAATGTATATTCGTTTAACCCCGAGGCCGACAACTCACAGGTTGCCCTCGCTCCCTACAGCGAGCACACCGCGCTGGGCTTGTGGCTCACCGGCCACAACCACGCCGGCAATTGGGCCGAGAAGGTTCGCCCGCTCTCGGTCTATGACCTGAAGGCCGCTGTCGAGAACATCTTTAAGCGCCTGGGCATCAGCGAGCGCGAACTGCTGGTGGAACAGACCGACAACGATGTGGTTACCCCCGCACTCCTTTACAAGAACCGCGGCGGCAAGCTGCTGGGCATGCTGGGCGTGGTCGAAGAGAAACTGCTCAAGCGATTCGACATCGACCAGGAAGTCTACTTCGCACAATTTAACTGGAACGCCATCTGCAAGATGGCTGCCAAGAACAGCGTGAAGTACTACGACCTGCCCAAGACCCTGCCCGTGAAGCGCGACCTGGCGCTGCTCGTCGACACGGTCGTCACCTACGACGACATTCGCCGCGTGGTGGAGCAGAGCGAGAAGAAGCTGCTCAAGAGCATGACCCTCTTCGATGTCTACGAAGGCAAGAACCTGCCCGCTGGCAAGAAGTCCTATGCCATCAGCCTCATTCTGCAAGACGATGCCAAGACGATGCAGGACAAGCAGATCGACGCCATTATGCAAAAGATTATCAAGAATCTTGAAACCCAAGTGGGCGCCCAACTCCGTTAACAGCAAACTGATTACTGACAACTGATTACTGACAACTCATGGTTATTAATTTCGATGAATATCCCGTAGTGGTGAAGTCCCAATTCAAAGGCGGCAACAAGGATTACCTAGTGCAGACCTTCGAAGACAAGGATAACCGCATCATGCACGGCCGCCTGGAGCCCGGCGCTTCCATCGGCCTGCACCTGCACGAAGAGAACAGCGAGGTCTACTACATACTCAAGGGCAAGGCCGAACTCATCTACGACGACACCCGCGAGACCGTGCTGCCTGGACAGGCACACTATTGCCCCGTGGGCCACTCGCACAGCCTCATGAACAACGGCGACGAGGACCTCGAGTTCCTCGCCATCGTATCACGCCACGATTAAATGACGATTATTAACTAAAAAACATTTATATAATTATGGGAAGAGCTTTTGAATACCGCAAAGCAAGAAAACTCAAAAGATGGGGCAGCATGTCCCGCACGTTTACAAAAATAGGTAAGGAAATCACCATCGCCGTCAAGGCTGGTGGTCCCGATCCTTCGGCCAACTCGCGTCTGCGCGCGCTCATCGCCAACGCCAAGACCGCCAATATGCCCAAGGACACCATCGACCGCGCCATCAAGAAGGCGAGCGAGAAGGATGCCAGCGACTACAAGGAGGTCATCTACGAGGGATTTGCTCCTAACGGCATTGCCGTGCTCGTCGAGACCGCTACCGACAACACCACACGCACCGTGGCCAACCTGCGCAACTACTTCAACAAGAAGGGCGGTTCGCTGGGCAACTCGGGCACCGTGGCGTTCATGTTCTCGCACAAGTGCTACTTCCACATCGCTCCCAAGGACGGCATCACCCTCGACGACCTCGAACTCGAACTTATCGACTACGGTGCCGAGGAATTTGATCAGGACGAGGAAGAAATCATCATCTCGGGTGCATTCGAATCGAATGGCGACATCCAGAAGTATCTCGAGGACAACGGCTTCGAAATCAAGAGCAGCGAGTTTGTCTATGAACCCGCCGACTACAAGGAACTCAATGCCGAACAGCAGGCCGAGGTCGAAGCCCTCATCGAGGTGCTCGAAGAGGATGAGGATGTGCAGAATGTCTTCACCAACATGAAAGAGGCCGATGTAGAGGAGTAATCTCGCCCTGCTCATCACCTCAATCTTTTCACACACATCACAAGCGCGTTTCATTTTCTATTGGAATGAAGCGCGCTTGTTGCAAAAAAAAGCGCTGCCTCACTCGGGCACTCCTTTCTGGCTCAACCTTTTGGCACACCTTTTGCTATCCACCTTTTTCAAATGTTATATTTAATCACTTAGCTACGACTTGAAACAATGAAAAAATCCATCTGTATCTCTGTCGCCACTGTGGCGATGATTCTCATCGTGGCTGGCCATCAGGCCTGCAAGAAGGGCGACAACGCGTTTGGCTTCCTGTCTCCATCGGGCAGCCTCAAGACCACTGTCGAGCAGCTCAATCTCAAGGACCGCTTCGGCAACAACATCTTCGACGACATCACCTACGACCCCGACAGCAACCTCATGGTCATCATCGACCGGGGCGACAAGGTGGAGTTCATGGGGCGTGACGAGAAAAACACCCTCAAGCAATATGCCCAGCTCGGGCTCTACTTCGTGAGCAAGTATAACCGCAACCTCATTCCCGGCATGAAGCGTTCCAGCCCCACCGTGCTCTACCGCATCACCAACGGTGAGGCTCCGGTAGTCGAGGTCGAACTGCTCAAGGACGACTACATCGCTTGCGAGACCATGCACATGACCGACGACACCCTCACCTGCCGCCGCATGGGCCTCAAGCTCGACCTCGTGCCCAAACCCTTCCCCATAGGCAACAGCGAGATAAGCTATCTTGAAGAGCTGGGCATCGACCTGCAGTGCACCAAGACCCAGGTCGAGGGCAACAACATCATCTTCTATGTCCACATCAACGGCTGGGTGGGCGCCATCAAGGGCATTGTGGCTAAGATTGCTGACTGGACCAAGAAAATCATCATTAAGTATCTGGTCGACACCGAGTCGCGACACAAAGACCTCAAGGTCATCAAGGATTACGGACTCAATGTAGTCATACGCTGCTATGGCTTCGACAGTAGCGACTACAGCGACATCGTCATCGCTCCCGCCGACTGGGGTGGCGAACAGCCTCAAGTAGCCCCCGACACCACATCGGCTACTGTCGACACTGCCTCCATTCTCCACCCCTCAATTCCCGCCTGAAGTTCATAGGGCCGGGCAGCGAATAGCCCAGATTGGAGCAGACCGAAATTTATGCAAAACCCACATGGCTGGCCTCACCGCCAGCCTTTTTTTGACAGTTACTGAGCTCCACAGGCATTGAAGAACACCTCATAGTTGTTGATGGACTCATCTCTCTGTCCTTGCTGAAATGATGCTGTGAAGGTGGATTTTCGGTTAATTTTTTAAGGTTGGAGTGGATGATTATTTGTAAAAAATGAGTATTTTTGCAGAAAAAAGTAAACAAAAGAACAAATTTTTTAATTATCAACTGCTTAAAACCATTAATTATGAAGAAATTTTACATGATTCTGGCAGCTGTAGCTGCATTCACACTCTCTGCCCAGGCTCAGTCCAGCGGCATCATTAACGTGGGCGACATTTCGAGCGCCAACCCCTACAATGGCTCTTACTTCGACATGGCCCCGACCAACTTCTACCTGGCTCACACCGGTGCTCAGATGCTTTTCACGCCCGACCTGCTGGCTGACCTCGACGGCAAGCAGAATGTGAAGATCAAATCGCTGAAATTCACATTTATGAGCGAGTCGTTTGAGACGATTGAGCGCAATGTGAAGATCTATATGCAGGAGAGCGACGCCACCGAGTTTGCTGTGGTGGATAACAAGAAGCAATTCTTCGAGTTAGGCACCCTTGTGGGCGAGGATGCTTTGGAAATTGACTTGGTGGAGAACTATGGCGACGACTGCGAGCTGGAATACAATATGGATTTTGCCTACACTCCCGGCAAAACCCTGATTGTGACCATGGTTTATGACGCTCTGGACGACGACAACTGCACCTCGGGCAGCGACTACGCTCCCTTCTACACCTCGGGCATCCGTGGCAAGTGCATGACCTACACCAACAACTCGGTGAGCTTCACCGACTTTGCCCAGGGTTACGACTTCCCCGATGCAACCGTTATGCTAGGTTGTGGCACCAATGTGGAGCTGCCCGTGACTGAGATTGGCTACACCTACGAGAATACTCCCACAGGCGTGACCGAGATTGCTCAGGGCAAGACGGTGGCCGGTGTGCGTTACTTCAACATCGATGGCAAGGAGATGATGCAGCCTCAGGGTCTCACCATTGCCGTGACCACCTACAGCGATGGCACCAGCAAGACCGAAAAGATCATGAAGTAATGGTTCTGTCGTCTCCCGACAGGGTCTGGATTCATTATCGCACGAATTAACAGGGGTTCTGCCTGACGGCGGGACTCCTGCTTGTTTTCTATTGTCTATGATGGGGTTAACTGGTTTGCTTACTTTAGGTTGCGGGGGTGGTGTGAGAGAATCTCGTCGCGCAGCATAGAACGGTCGATGTGCACATAAATCTCGGTGGTGGTGATGCTCTCATGACCTAGCATCTGCTGGATGGCGCGCAGGTTGGCGCCGCCTTCGAGCAGATGGGTGGCGAAGGAGTGCCGCAGGGTGTGCGGACTCACCTGCTTGCGAATGCCAGCCAGCTCGCACAGGTCTTTGATGATGTAGAACACCATAACGCGCGACAGGCGCCCGCCACGCCGGTTCAGAAACAGCACATCCTCGCTACCGCGCTTCACCGTGAGCAAGGAGCGCACCTGCTCCACATAGTCGCTGATGAGCTTGAGGGCCACGGGAGAGATGGGCACGAGTCGCTGCTTGTCGCCCTTGCCGTGCACCACGACATACTCCTCGTCGTCGAAAATGTCGGAGATGCGCAGGTCGACCAGTTCCGACACGCGCAGTCCGCAGCCATAGAGTGTCTCCACAATGGCGCGGTTCCTGATGCCCTCGGGCTTACTCATATCGATGCACGCAATCATGCGGTCAATCTCCTCAAGGGTGAGCACATCGGGCAGGTGGCGACCTATCTTGGGCTGGCTGAGCATAGTGGTGGGATTCTGCTCCACATAACCCTCGAGCTTCAGGAAGCGGTAAAAGCTCTTGATGCCCGAGATGATGCGTGCCTGCGACCGCGGCTGGATGCCCACGTCGTGCAGCGTGCACACAAAGGATTCCATGTGGGCACGACTGGCGTGTTCAACCCCTGTGCCGGCATCGTTCAGGTAACGAAGCAGCTTGTGCACGTCGGCCAGATAACCCTCGGCAGTGTTCTCCGAGAGTCCCTTCTCTACCGTGAGATACACGCGGTAGCGGTCCATTACCTCGCTTATGTCGTTAATACTGGTCATTGCGGTGAGTGTGGCCATTTCAGACCCGAAAATAGTGTCAAAATGCTTTTCTTGAGCAAATCTAAGCATTATTTGTTGATTTTTGTGTAATTTTACACCCTAAATCGCTAAAAAAACTTTTAAATCATGCAGAATAAAGCCGATAAGAACCAGAATAAAGCCGACAAGACGGCTTCAGTGTTCAGCAAATATTCCCGTTATCTGGGAGTGGTTTTCGCCATCCTCATCTTCATTGCCATCGCGTGGATTTACTTCTATCCCAACGATGTGCGTGGCGACGTGATGCAGCAAGGCGACATCATGCAAGGCCTTGCCAATGGTCAGGAGGGTAAACTCTTCTCAGAAAACAATAACGGAGAGGTGACGCGATGGACCAACGCCCTGTTTGGTGGTATGCCCACCTTCCAGATCAGCCCGTCGTATGACAGCAGCAACATGCTCAAGTGGGTGGGCGACATCTACTCGTTGCGCATCTTCGGCTTCCCCGAGCCAGTGAGCTGGCTGTTCATGCTCATGCTCGGCTTCTTTATTCTCATGATGGCGTTCAAGATGAAGTGGTACTATGCCGTGCTGGGCGCCATCGGGTATGCCTTCTCCACCTATTTCATCATCATTATCGGAGCAGGGCACATCTGGAAACTGCTCACTCTGGCCTACATCCCGCCCACCATTGCGGGTATCGTGTGGTGCTACCGCGGCAAGTATTTGGCTGGCGGCGTGGTGACAGCCTTGTTTGGCGCGCTGCAGCTCATGTCTAACCACATACAAATGAGCTATTACTTCGGTTTCGTGATTGTGGCGCTCATCATCGCCTTCCTGTGCAAGGCCATCAAGGAGAAGAAGGTGGGCCGCTGGGGCATAGCCACCGCCACCATTGCCGTGGCTGGCTTGCTCGCCGTGGCCGCCAATGCCCCCAACCTGTACCTGAGCTACAAGTACTCGAAGGAGACCATGCGCGGCGGGCACAGCGAACTCACGCAGGGCGACAAGGCGCAGCAGCCACAGGAGGACACCGGTGGTCTCGACAAGGAGTACATCACCCACTGGAGCTACGGCATCGACGAGACCTTCACCCTGCTCGTGCCTAACGTGAAGGGTGGGGCATCGATGAAGCCCGGCAAGAACGAGAACGACCCCTCGCAGATTGTGAACAACGGCGTCACGCTCGACAAGACCAGCGCCTATAACAAACTCTTCAGCGAGGGCAAGTTCGGTCCCATCGACGACCAGGCGCTCGCCTTCTTCACGCAATACTTCGGCGACCAGCCGGGCACCAATGGCCCCGTGTATGTGGGCGCGCTGTTCCTGGCCCTGTTCCTGCTGGGATGCATCGTGGTCAAGGGGCCCGTCAAGTGGGCGCTGCTCATTGTCACCATTCTTGCCATCCTGCTCTCGTGGGGTCACAACCTGATGTGGTTCAGCGACCTGTTTATCGACCACTTCCCGCTCTATAACAAGTTCCGCACTGTGTCGAGCATCCTGGTCATCGCCGAGTTCACCATTCCGCTGCTGGCCGTGTTGGCCGTTCACAAGATGCTTACCGAGGAGGACTTCCTCAAGAAGCACCGCACCGCACTCTACGCCTCATTTGGTGTCTGTGCAGCCTTGTGTCTCATCTTCGCCCTGTTCCCGAGTATCTTCAGCAACTTCACGCAGACCGACAAGCAGACGCTCGACATGATCAATTCGCAAGTGGGCGATCCGCAGGCCACACAGTCGCTACGACCTAATATCGACGCCATACGCATGTCGCTCGTGAGTAGCGATGCCTGGCGCAGCCTCGCTTTCATTATTCTGGGCTTTGGCGTGATCTTCGCCGCGCTCAAGGGTTGGCTCAAGACCAAACCTGTGGTCACTACCCTGATTATCGCCGCCTTGGCTCTCATCGACCTCTACACAGTGAATAAGCGCTATGTGGACCAGAACTCCTTCATCAGCAAGGTCGACATCAATCCCGCACGCTTTGAAGCAAGGCCTGTTGACCAGAACATCCTGCAAGATACTGCCATGAACTACCGCGTGCTCGATGCACCGGGCTTCATGTCGCCCAATGCCTCCTACTTCCACAAGACTGTGGGCGGCTACCACGCAGCCAAGCTCACGCGCTATAACGACCTTATCGAGAACCAACTCATCAAGGACAACCAGTTCAACCTTGCGAACCAGTCGGTGTTCAACATGCTTAACACCAAGTATATTATCTTCGACGACAAGAGCTGTCAGCAGAATCCCGGCGCGCTGGGCAATGCATGGTTTGTCGATACGCTCACCTATGTGAAAGATGCCAATGCCGAGATGCGATTCCTCGACAACTTCGATGCCGCCCGTGCTGCCGTGGCCGATGCCAAGTTCCAGAAGGAACTGGGCACCGCTACACCCAAGGAGGCGGGCGACACCATCTTCGAAACGTCGTACAAGCCCAATCTGCTCACCTATCACAGCCACAGCGCTGGCGACCGTCTGGCAGTATTCAGCGAGATCTACTTCCCCTGGGGCTGGAAGGCCACTATCGATGGCAAGGAAGTGCCCATTGGCCGCGTGAATTATGTGCTGCGTGCCATTCAGGTACCTGCTGGCGATCACAGCATCACCTTCTCGTTTGATCCCGACGAGGTGCACACTACCGACGGTACCGCCAAGACGGCCATCATCGTCATCTTCATTGCTGCCCTTGCTGCCATCGCCTGGCCGTTCATTCGTCGCCGCAAGAAGGCGGCCGACGCTCAATCTTGATGCTCGTTGAGGCATGGGGCGCATTCACCGATACCGCACAGCATTGAGCCGCCACCACCGTAGTGGCGGCTTTGGCATACATTCGCCCTTTGCGTTCAACTTTGTGCGTAATGTGCTGAGAGAACGGTTGCCCTATTATGCCTACGACGAGTTGCTGCAACTGCGCAGCGCGGCAGCCGAGAAGGCCAAGCGGTATAGGCATCACCCGGCCGTCATTACCGACAAGAATGCCAAGATGCTGTTCCGCATCTCCAACTTTTTCCAACCCGCCCACATTCTGCACGTGGGCATCGACTATGGCGTGGCTGTCGCTGCCACCCTCTTGCCCGATTCCCGTACCACCTGCACACTATTGGCACAGCAACCGCTCCACTTCCCTGTCACGCGGCAGGTGCTTGAGCGGTTCCAGGGGCGCATCACTGCATTTGCAAGCCTCGATGAGGCCTTTACTCATTACGCCCACACGCAGCAACTTCCCTTCATAGTCATCGACCGCATTTTCAACCAGCAGCAGCTCGATTCCCTCTCGGCGCACTTGCAAGGCGTGCTACAGGGCGAGGCCGTGGTCATCATTCGCAACATCGCTAACAGCAGTCTCATGAAGCAGCTTTGGGAGCGCACCAAGGCCCAGCTCCAGCACGGACACACCTATACCAACGAGAAACTCGCCATCATTGTTTCTCGCCCCGGTCTGCCTCTCCAGCACTTCCTGCTCTGGTTCTGAATTTAATTACAGACATATTTCGTAGACTCTGCGTTAGTCGGTTTCAGATATAAGCGCATTCACTGTCACATCTTATTCCGCCTTTTTCTTAGGACGGACGTAACACAGTTTTCTCTGTTACAAAAAAACGACCGCCACAGCATCCCTGCTATGGCGGCCATCCGGATATTTTACTAAATCCTAACTATTACCATTAAAAATATAAATGCTTATCCTTATGAAATATTTTGCAGTAAATAATGTTGTTCAATAAGATTACCAACCGCCGCCACCAGAGTAGCTGGAAAGCGAAACATTCGAACCGCCGCTGGCATTGCTGTAGCCCTTGCCGCTCCAGAACGAGGTGCCGCTGCCGGTTACGCCGCTGTAGAGCTTGCACGATGGCGAGGTAACCACCATGGTAGAGCCACCGCTGCTACCGCCGCCGGGGCCCCAGCCACTACCGCCGCCACTGCTCAGGGTGGGCACCTGGAATGCAGCCACTACTGTGTTGCCGTTATACAGGGCATACCAAGTGTTGGAACTGGCAGTTGTCTGATAGCAAGACTGGCTGATAGAAGCGCCACTCTCGATGGCACCCATGCTACGACCTATTGCGGCAATGTTGGCACCACTTTGGATATACACTTTATAGCCACCCTCGCTGTTGGCGTCAAGACCTTCTTCGCTACCGTAGCAGAAGACCATACCGCCGCTCAGGTACATGTTACCGTTGCTGTCAATGGCATCGTTGTTGGTGGCCACTGCATAAATGAAGCCACCCTTGATGTACATGTGACCAGCACAGTTCAGGGCATCGTCGTAGGTGTTGCACTCAATGTAGCCACCGTTGATGGTCATGGTGGTCTTGCTTTCGATGCCTTCACTGCCTTCACCGCCTGTGGCGCTCACCTTGGCGGTGCCGCCATTGATGGTGATGGTGCCTTCAACCTTCACACCCTTGGCCGAGCCGCTCACGCTTGAGCCGCCGCCAGGACCCCAGCCGCCACTGCTGCTTGTTCCTGCAGCGGTTCCTGTGGTCGAAACGGTGAGTGTGGGACCGGTGGTGTCGGTGTTGCCTTGCACATAGTTGCCGTTCACCTTAATACCCTTGCCGCCTTTACCGGTCATGGTGATGGTGATGGTGCCACCCAGCAGATTCATGTCGCCGTCGGTCTTGAAACCCTTGGCGGTGTAGTAGTCACCACTGGTCGATGCTGCCTGAGCAGCGCCACTGTTGGTCACCGTGATGGTGCCGCCGTTGGTGGTCATCGTCGTGGTCGAGATGCCCTTGCCTGCCGTACCCGTTGCGGTAATGCCAAGCGTACCGTCGTTCATCACAAAGTCGACGGCCTTGATACCGCTGCTGTAGCTAGCATCGTTGTTGATCACTTGCATAGCGCCGCTGGGTTTCAGCGTCAGGTTGCCTCCATTAATGGTGCAAGTAGCCTTGCTCTTGATGCTCTTGCTCATGGCGCCGCTGTTGGCTATGGTGATGGTGCCGCCGCCTATGGTCACATTGCCGTTGGCCTTGATGCCCGAGGCGTTGTAGCTCTCGCCCGAGTCTTCGCCCTGCTCGCTGCTGCCACCATACTGTGAGGTCACATTGGTCATCGAGAAGGTGAGCGTCGAACCACTGCTGCTATAACGGCTCGATATCTGGTAGTACAGGTCCTCGCCGCTGGTGGGTCCTGTGAAGGTCACAGTCTTGAGGGTATAAGAATTGTAGGTACCTCCAATGTAGTAGGTGTCGCTGTTGGCCGAACCAAAGTCGTAGTAGTAAAATGTGAGTGTAGTCGAACCCGACGACCTCTATACGGTATTGCTCGTGATGTTAGCCACCAGTGTGCCGTCACTCTTATAGAGATACACATTAGAATTATTCCAGTTGCTGTAACCGCTAGGTTTGGCCACATACAGGCGGTAGGACTTGGGCGTTTCACCGCTGCCGCTTGAGTTTGTGGCAAGCACTCCACCAGCGCCATTGGCCTTGATGTCGATGTTGGTGGTGGCGCTGCTCTCATCAATGTTGATGGTGCCGTCGGCGTTCAATCCGCGACCGCCAGTTGCTGTGCTGGTCACATTAACGGTGCCACCGGTCACATTGATGTTGCCGTCGGCTTTCACTGCGGCGCAGTAGCTTGGGTCAACACCGTCGTACACGTAGTTGCCGCTCTG
>JAEEVB010000270.1 GCA_016287065.1 Muribaculaceae bacterium | reverse complement strand
TGTGAGGTCGTGGTGGTCTTCACACGATTGACCTCTCCATAGGTGCAGAGATAGCGCTCCAGCGGACGGGCCACCTGCTGTTCCACCTCCTCGGTCGTCGCACCTGGATAGACTGCCACCACCACACCCTGACGGATGATAGCATGAGGAAATTCATCCTTTGGCATGTCATACATGCCAAAGATGCCCAGCACAAAGAAGATGCCTATGATGAGCAGCGTTATCGGGTAATGTTCCAATGGCCACTTCAGCCATTTCATCTTGCGTCCCATACTAATACACTACTTTTGTTCCTTCACTCAGTTTATGGTATCCCTCAGTCACGATGATTTGGCCATTGCCCAGTCCGTCGACAACCGTCACATAGTTGCCCTGTGTCTCGCCGATCCTCACCTTGGTGCGATGTGCAGCATTTTTACTGTCCACTGTCCAGACGAACAGCGTGCCGTCAGATTTCTTCTGCACCGAAGTTACGGGAATCAACATGCGTCCACTACTCTGAGTTCCATTTGGAGCGAAACTGACGTTGGCCACCATGCCCGGCAATAGTTTAAAGTCGCGATTCACGACATTGATGCGGATATCATAAGTATGAGTGAGCGCATCGGCCTGCACGCCTTTCTCTATCTTGCCACCTCTATAATTGCGCCCGATAGCATCCACCTTGACGATGGTCGGTGTGTTGGCATTGATGCTGCCAATCTCTGATTCTGGCACAGCCACCTTCACTTTCACGGTCGAGATGTCAAGGATGTTCACCACCGCCTGTGAAGGCAACGCTGTCTCTCCTGCCATCAATTGCTTCTTGCCGATGACGCCACTGACCGGGGCGTAGAGACGGGTATCTGCAAGCCCCTTACGGGCAATCTTCTCGGTCGCGGTGGCCGAGACCACACCTGAACGGGCTGTATTCAGGGCTGATGTAGCCTGAGCGAGACGGGTCTCTGCCTCAATCCATTTCACCTCTGGCAGCGAACCGTTGTCGTGCAATAGTTTCATGCGGTCATAAGCATCCTTGGCCTGGTTGTAGGTCGCTTCGGCCTGCTTCACCATGTCTTTGGCTTGGTCAACCGATGCATGCGCCATCTCAACGCTGTTGCTCGAAGTGGTCGGATCGATTTCAGCCAACAACTGACCACGGTGCACGACCTGACCCTCTTTAACCAGAATCCGCTTCAGCACACCCATACTGGTGAAACTCACTGCAGTAGCCTCACGCTCCTCAACGATGCCCACATAAGTCTGTGCATTGTCAGCCATACCAGGCGACACCACCAGCGTTTCTACTCTTATAGGAGCTTTCTGCTCCACCTTTTTGTTCTCGCTGCAACTGATAACAGCAAGCACAACCAATAGCAGAAATACATTTTTTTTCATAAGCACTGTCCTATTTTCTTTTGCAAAATTAAGTATTTCTTCTTTAAAAAGAGACATTCAACAAGGTATTACATATTATCAATTAAAGTTTTGCAGAAAAATCAAACAATTTTTATCCTAAATGAAACAATATATCTCATGTGAAAACGAGTATTTCTGCCCCAAGAACAAACCACACCCAAGCATCCCAAAAAGAAGTGAAGCGTGGTCTTCAAGAAGGTTCGCCCTCCAAGCTCGAATACTGCTCTTGGGTGATGGGGACGTTGACGAGGTGGGTATGTCGCATTCCTTTACTCCTGTTACGTATCGTCCCATCTGATAGATTCAAGCCATACTGTAACAATTTCTCGCGATTCTTGGCCGCTGACAGGTTCAGATCATAATAGAGCATAAACCTGGCCTTCTTGTCTGCTTTGTCCTGTTTCTTGGCTTGATGCTTTTGAACATACGTCTGCCCTTCCCTGAATCTGTCATTTATAGATACAATGTGGCCGGGGAGTGCGATTTTTCGATTTTTATCATTACCTTTGCCATCAATAGTAACCCAATGACATGATTTCACCCGTATGAAAACAATTCAACTGAACAATGGTGTAGAGATGCCCGCACTGGGTTTTGGCGTATTCAGACTCTCACCAGCCGAATGTGAGCGCTGCGTACTGGACGCCATCGAGATTGGCTACCGCAGCATCGACACAGCCCAAGACTATAAGAATGAAGAAGGTGTGGGCGCCGCCATCAAGAAGAGCGGCATACCGCGCGAACAACTGTTCATCACCACCAAGGTGTGGATTAGCAACGCCGGCGAGGAAAAGGCAGCAAGGAGCATCGACGATAGCCTGCGTAAACTGCAGACCGACTATGTCGACCTGCTGCTGGTGCATGAGCCCTATGGTGACTGCTATGGCACCTATCGAGCTATGGAAAAAGCCTATCAGGCTGGCAAAGCAAGGGCCATCGGACTGAGCAACTTCTATAACGTGCGTTTTATCGACATCGCCGAGCACATGGACGTCAAGCCCGCAGTGCTACAGCTCGAGACTCATGTGTTTGCCCAGCAAAAGGCCATGCGTGCACTCATCAGGGACTATGGCACGCAACTCATGGCATGGGGACCGCTGGCACAAGGCCGACACGGCTTCTTTGAAAACGAGACACTCAAGGCCATCGGAGCAAAATATGGCAAAACCAACGCCCAAGTAGCCCTCAACTGGTTAGTGTCGCAAGACATCATGCCGGTGCCCAAGACATCGCACAAGGAGCGAATGGCAAGCAATCTAGACATCTTTGACTTTGAACTCTCCAGCGAGGACATGGAAGCCATTAGCCGCTTAGATCAGGGCGAAAAACTCATCAATGACTTCAACAACGACACCGACCTGGCACAAATGTTCCTGGGCCTCAAGCCGTGGAACTAGGAAAGATAGTGCAAGCCGAGCGGAGGACAAAAAGAATTCATTCTTTTTTATCCCGAGGCGCCGTCTATCTTGCCCGAGCGCAGCGAGGGAATGAGGAATGAGAAACTAAATCCTATTTATAGAAATTATAGATGATATAGGAGCTATAGGTGATATAGTAACCACACAACTAATGATGAAAAGTGTAAACACGGTGCCAGTGATTCGCTCACGGCATCTCCACCACAACCTCAAGTGCCGGCAACATATATCTCATGGTAAAGATTCGCTAAGAAAAAGAATAACTCACCGAAAGTTTTAAATATTTTTCCTACGTAT
>JAEEVB010000269.1 GCA_016287065.1 Muribaculaceae bacterium | reverse complement strand
GAGAAACTCACCTGCACCGGCAAGACCGGCGACTTCTACCAGGTAATCTACAAGGGACAGAAAGTGTACATTTCCAAGCAGTTTGCCACACCCGTGAGCACCGGCAACAAGACTGCCGCAACCACTGCTACCAACAAGAGCCAGCGCTATGTGGTGGTCACCGGCGTGAATGTGCGCCTGCGCAAGTCGCCATCCATCAAGGGAGCTATCTACACGGTCAATCAGGCGCCTGTCTATCCCAAGAAGGGCGAGCGCATCAAATACATGGAAGATGCAGGCGACTTCTACAAGGTGAACTACAACGGCAACTACCTCTACATCTCAAAGCAGTTCAGCCGCTTAGAGTAATACCGCTGTTATGAGACATCTATTATTCATTGCCGCAGCGCTCATGCTGGTAGCATGCGCTGGTAGCAAGACCGACGACAGCAGCGCCCGTAGCACCGAGGCCACGCCACAGTCGGTGGCCGGCACACCTAAGGATGCCGCCAAGATCTACACCGATGCCAAGTTCGACCAGGACAAGTCGTTCATCGTCATCTCCAAGAAGGAGTTGCGGCTCTACGTCTATGCCGTAGTCAACGGCGACACCACACGCATCGCCCATTTCCCCGTGTGCCTGAGCAAGAACAAAGGCCAGAAGGAGAAAGGTGGCGATATGCGAACCCCCGAGAGCGAACCAGGCAAACCGTTCACCATCAAGCAGATTCAAAATGCCAGCGACTGGCATCACGACTTTGGCGACGGCCGTGGCAACATCCTTGCCTACGGCAACTGGTTCCTGCGCCTCGAGACACCCTTCAGCGGCATCGGCATTCATGGCAGCACCAACAACGAGGAGAGCGTGCCTGGCCGTGCCAGCGAGGGGTGCATCCGCCTGCGCGATGCCGACATCATCACCCTCAAGGAGAACTACGCCTATGTGGGCATGCCCGTTATCATCAAGGCCGAGGACCAAGGCCCTCTCCCCTTCGAGAAATAACCCCATCACCCACTTCACCCCACAACACACTGCGCTTCACCCCTCACACCGAAGCGCAGTTTTTTTGTTAGAGCTGCACAATAAAACTGGCGGTTTTTCGTTAATTATTTAAAACGGACAATATATTTTGCTATGAAACGCCTATAGGTCATATCCCTCACTTTATCAAACCCAGTAAATAATTTAACATTATTTAACAAATAGGGGGGGTAAAACTTGGAAATCAGGAAATTAAGCTATATTTTTGCAAAAAGTTTAATACTAAAATAAGAAACTATGGAAAAGAAATTATTTAAACTGACAAGCCTGCTGCTAATGCTCCTGCTGGGCATGGGCAGCGCCAGCGCGAGTATTACAGTATCAGTGGGCAACTACACGACGCTCACTTTTGTAAAGAACTCGGCTGATACCAACACGGTGAAGCTCACCAAGTGCTCAGGCGGTGAGTGGAGTGGAGATTATGGACATGGGGGAATCTTGCTGGTTGACGATGTCATAGAGATACCCGAGACAGTGGAGGCAAATGGTGTGCAAAAGACCGTACTCCAGATTGGGGACAACACACATTCATCAGTCTTTGAAAACATTAATAAAGTCGTGTTCCCCTCGACAGTTAAGATAATTGGCAAGAATGGGCTTTCTTACGCTCAGGATCACTACTCAAACATGTTTCAAAAGCAAGGCATTTTTGATTTCTCGAAAGCAACTGAACTTGAGGCGATAGAATCAGATTTCCAATATTCGTCTGAAACACTTGTTCCAATCATTGAGAACCTGACACTGAAACACGGTGTGGAGCTAAGCGAGGCATTCCCTTACGGCAATGCCTTGAATCTCTCGTGCGACGAGAGCAGTACCTTTTACGATTGTGTCGATGGCTGTCTGTTCAAGAAGGGTGATCGAGCCAACTTGCTCACTTTTTTGTCTGTCGACGAAGTGGTGATTCCAAATACGGTCATCACGCTGCAGCACGACCGTGCTGGAGGTGCTCTGGAAGCGGCTGGCGTTTTAGGCGCCACAAAAAAGACGAAGGTGACATTCGAGAACCCCAGCAGCCTCGAGAGCATAAAAGGCCTGATGAACAACTGTGTGCTCGATTCACTCCCGACAACCGTGAAACAGGTGACGAACTCCAATAATCGTTTTGGGAGGGAGTTTTACGGCACTGAATTCCTTTCCTTTACTATGCCAGCAGACCTGAGCGGATTTTCTGAAGTCGTCTTTGCCGGCACCACATTCAATGATGTGAGCTGGGGTGAGAATCCGCAGCTTCACAAGCATCTGTTTGCCTGGAGCACATTCAACAAGGACCTGAGTCTGCCAGAAGGCGTGACATCGACCCGCCAGGCCTTTTATGGAGCCACATTCAAGGGGGTACTGCAGTTGCCAGAGTCTTTCACACTGCAAGAGGATGAGTTTGAGAACTGCACCTTCCACAATGAAGTGGTGATGTCTGCCGGAGTCAAGGAATTTCCCAACCGCTGTTTCAACAAATGCACATTCTACAAGCGGTTTGTCTTGCCTGAAGGAATGGAAACAATAAACAGCTGCTTTGTTGATTGTGATTTCCGCTCTGGCGTGACATTGCCCTCAAGACTGAAATCGATTGAGTCTGGGGCATTCGGCCATTCTCAGCTTAACAACTCCACATTGGAAATACCCGCAGGGGTCGTGGTTGACAAGGGCGCGTTCACGCAATGTGACATCTACAAGATGATATGGGATGGTGACACCTTCGATGGGCTGGGCAGTGCGCCATACTTGCTGGATGGTTCCTACTTTGACAATTTAGGCGCTATCAGGAAGGTCTATTCGGTCAAGATTCTTGACCTGGGAACATCGGTTCCCGACCAGTACTCGTTGTCGCCCTTCAGGATTGAACGGCTGTATGTTCACGGCACCACACCACCTGCCGTTAACGGAGAACTCTATTATCTGGTGCACCAAGTCGCCGACCACTACACGGCCACGCTCTATGTGCCCAAGGGCTGCAAGGAGATTTACTCAAACACTTCCCCATGGAGATATTTCCCCAACATTGTGGAGTTTGACGAGACGCAGCAGTGTCCGTTTGTGGGTGACTTGAACGGTGACGGCAAGGTAAACGTGAGCGACATCACCACACTCATCAACCAC
>JAEEVB010000268.1 GCA_016287065.1 Muribaculaceae bacterium | reverse complement strand
GTGATTTCCTGCACCTGGCCGTTATACTTGGCGTCGTAGTCAAAGAACTCGTTGTCGGTTACCACTTCGGTCACAGGGAACACCACGCTCTTGGTCTTGGTCTTGTAGCAACCTACCGTCACCTCGGTGCCGTCGAGGAAGCGCTCCACCATCACTTGGTTATACTGCTTGAAGGCATTCTTGATGGCGGGTGCGAGCTTGCTCTTGTCTTTCACCTTGGTGACGCCAAAGCTCGAGCCGTCGTCGGTGGGCTTCACGAAGCAGGGCATACCCAGGTCGCGCTCAATGTCGTCCTCGGTGATGTTGCGCTCCACATCTTTTATTAGCAAGATGCTGTCGGCAACGGTCACGCCAAAGGGGCGCATATAGTTGTTGAGCATGTATTTGTTGAACGTAAGAGCCTCAACAAGCACGCTGCTTGTAGAATAAGGCAAACCAATGAGGTCGAAGTAGCCTTGCAGGATGCCATTCTCGCCTGGAGTGCCGTGAATGGTGATGTAGGCATAGTCAAATGTGGTCTTTTCGCCTTTCTTGGGTTTGAACGAGAAGTCGTTCTTGTCGATGGGTGCTATGCTGCCGTCGTGCAGGTTCACATGCCAGTCGTTTTTCCTGATAACGACGATATACACATTGTAGCGGTCGCGGTCAAACCAGCTGTAGAGTCCCTGAGCCGAGCGCAGCGATACTTCGTGCTCCGACGAGTCGCCACCGCACACGATGGCTATGTTTCTTTTGGTAGTTTTCATTGCAATGGAAATGTTTTAATTGTTGCGGTCTCGCCCCACGGGGTAACCGTATTGCAAAGGTACTATGAACCACAATAAATACCAAATTTTGAGAATGTTTTTCCTTACAGGCTCATAGTGGATAGAACGGTTGCTGCTGGGGGTGTGGCGATTTTTTAGCGGCAAGGGTGCGCTAATCCAACTATATTGTGTAACTTTGTGACACGAATCACACTAAAACAGCGCATTATGGATATCAAAGATTTATATGCATTCTACTGCGAACATCCCACAGTGACCACCGACAGTCGCGACTGCCCCGAGGGCAGCATCTTCATCGCCCTCAAGGGTGAATCGTTCGACGGCAACCAGTTTGCCGTGCAGGCACTCGAAAAAGGCTGCGCCCTGGCTGTGGTCGACGACGAGCAGGTCTATGCCTCCTTCACAGCTGCGCCTCTCGAGGGCAAGCGTATGATGCTGGTGCCCGACACCCTGCAGGCTTTCAAGGATCTGGCACGCGAACATCGCCGCCAGTTCAGCATGCCCATGGTAGGCATCACCGGTACCAATGGCAAGACCACCACCAAGGAACTCATTCGCACTGTGCTTGCAGAAAAATATAATGTGATGGCCACCGAGGGCAATTTCAATAACGATGTGGGCGTGCCCAAGACGCTGCTTCGTCTTAATGCCGAGCACGAGATAGCCGTGGTGGAGATGGGTGCCAGCCATCCAGGTGACATCAAGACGCTTGTGGAAACGGCCGAACCCACCTGTGGTCTCATCACCAATGTGGGCAAGGCGCACCTGCAGGGCTTTGGCTCGCTCGAAGGTGTGATTCGCACCAAGGGCGAACTCTACGACTTCCTGGGCACGCATGCCGGCAGTCTCATCTTTGTGAATGCCGACAACCCGTTGCTCACCGGCATCGTTCCCGAGGCGGCTCCCGTAGCGGCCTACACGCAAAATGCTGATAATCCCCACGCACGTGTGTGCGGAGAGATTGTGGCGTGCGACCCCTTCTTGCGGCTGCGCTGGCGCGACAACGACCAGCCCGTCCAGTGGCATTCCGTGACCACGCACCTCATTGGTAGCTACAACCTCGACAATGTGCTTGCCGCCATAACTGTGGGCCTGAACTTTGGGGTTACTCCCGAATGCATCTGCGAAGCACTGGAGAACTATGTGCCGTCGAACAACCGTTCGCAACTCACCGAAACCGAGCACAATCACCTCATCGTTGATGCCTATAATGCCAACCCCACCTCGATGGCAGCGGCGCTCACCAACTTCAGCCTGATGCAGGTGAACCCCAAAATGGCCATACTGGGCGAGATGCGCGAATTGGGCGAGAGCAGTCGCGAAGAGCATGAGCGCATCGTGGCCATGCTCGAGCGTTGCCCGTTCGACGAGGTGTGGCTCGTGGGCGACGAGTTTGCCGACATCCCCTGCCCCTACCGCAAGTTCCACGATGTGGAGCAGGTGAAGGCCGCCATCGCCGAGCATCGCCCCGAGGGTTGCTACATTCTCATCAAGGGCTCTAACGGCACTCGCCTGTTCCAGCTCCCCGAAGTTCTATAATTCATGATGTGCTATATTTTTAAATTCCTGTCGTTTTTTATTGCTGCATTGCCCAATTCGTTTCATTTTGACACAAAAAGCCCTCAACTTTTAGCATTTTGCTGAGAATTTATGATTGTCGGTTGATTTTTTTTGCTTTACCATGCAATAAACAATATTTTTGCATTTCTAACACCTAATTAGGTAAACAATTAACACACATTTACTGTTCGTAGTGGATATTGTAAGCACATATCAGCCCATTACGCTCGACCAGATGAGTGGAATCAAGTTGATGAACCGCATCGACACCAAGTTTGTGACCACGCGCCAAAGGCTCTTGCAGTTGCTCGAACTTTGCAAAACCGACTATATGGCGCAGGAAACAGGCGGATTGCGGGTCATCCCCTACGCCACGGCCTATTTCGACACTCCTGACTTCAACATGTATGTGACCCACCACAACGGGCATGCTGGCCGTCAAAAGTTGCGCATACGCTCCTATGTGGCATCGCAGCTGAGTTTTCTTGAAGTGAAGACCAAAGACAACCACAAGCGCACACGCAAGAAACGCGTTGCCGTTGATGTGGCCATGCTCGACGAGGCATGCGCAGGAAAAGTGGCATTCACGCCTCAAGGCCCGTTCGACGAGTTCCTGCACAAGCATCTGCAATATGCACCCCAGTCGATGCTCCCGGCGCTTCAAAACAGCTTCAACCGCATCACGCTGGTGAACCGTGCCAAGACCGAGCGCCTCACCATCGACATCGACCTGAAATTCCACAACCTGATTACCGGCCGAGAAACCAGCCTCAGCAACCTTGCCAGCGTGGAA
>JAEEVB010000023.1 GCA_016287065.1 Muribaculaceae bacterium | reverse complement strand
CGCGGTCAAACTCAAAGGTGCAATAGTCGGCATCGGCCACTTCCATCTCGTCGCTGTAAGCCCCCAGCGTCTTTACGGGTGCATTGAATCCGAGCGCTTTCACATAGTTGGGCGCCTCGGCCACATTATCCTTGGCCAGCGCAGTTGCCGACGGGAGCAGCAATGCCACTGCCATTATACTCATGATTATGCCTTTTCTCTTCATTTTTTCAAGTTTTAATGGTGAATTATTTACAAAAATAGTCATTCCCACGCAATTCTGCAACAATCACCCTGTTTTTGAGCCATAAAATGTGATATATGTGTAGAATTATGCTCGTTTTCGGCAACAATCATCATTTGTGTTTGGCAGGAAAAGCAATAAGTTTTTTCTATAATAAAAGAAAAGGAGCCGGAAGTGATTCTGGCTCCTTTTCTTTGCGCTTCAAGATGGACTTGAACCAACGACCCCCTGATTAACAGTCAGGTGCTCTAACCAACTGAGCTATTGAAGCATTGAGCGTTTTTTAAGTCGTGCTCTCACCGACTTTGCGCTTCAAGATGGACTTGAACCAACGACCCCCTGATTAACAGTCAGGTGCTCTAACCAACTGAGCTATTGAAGCAGTTTTGCAATTCTTTTCAAAGAGCGTTTTTCAAAATTGCGTTGCAAAAGTAGTGCGGAATTTTGAATTGTGCAATTATTTTGGCAAAAATATTGCGAAAAATGTGCTTTTAAAAGATTTTTAAGCAAATATTGGGGCATTATTTCAGCGATAAGTAGTATTTTAGCGGTCTAAATTATAGAACCACGATGAAGAAAACAATCAGAAACATAGCTCTTGCCACTTTGGCGCTGGCACTCCTGGCTCCTGCGGCCCTGGGACAGCAGAAACAGAACGACCACGCGGCCATCATCCGCAACCTCGATATCTTCAATTCCATCTATAGGGAACTCAACACCTTTTATGTAGATACGCTCGATGCCCAGAAGTCGATTGAGACGGCTATCAATGCCATGCTCAACGAGATTGACCCTTACACCGAGTATATTCCCGCCAAAGACCAGGACGATTTTATGGTCATCTCCACTGGCGAGTATGGCGGCATAGGTTCCTACATCCAGGAGCGTCGCGAAGGCGGCGTGTACATCTCGGGCCCCTATGAAGGTAGTCCCGCGGCTCGTGCCGGGCTCAAGTGCGGCGACCGCATCATCATGATCGATGGCGACAGCACCACCAACTGGAAGAGCGACAAGGTGAGCAGCCACCTCAAGGGGCAGGCAAGCACCCAACTGCAGGTGACTGTGGTGCGCCCGTACGACCCCGACAGCATCAAGACCTTCAACATCACGCGCGAGAAAATCAAGATGAACCCGGTGGAGTACTACGGTGTGACGCGCGGCGATATGGGTTACATCAACTTGAACACTTTCAGCGAGCAGTCGGCCGATGCCGTAAAGCAGGCCATTCTTGCATTTCAGCAGAACCCCGACGTGAAGAGCATTGTGCTTGACCTGCGTGGCAATGGCGGTGGCTTGCTTGAGGCTGCCGTGAAGATTGTGGGATTCTTTGTTCCCAAAGGCACCGAGGTGCTGCAGACCAAGGGCCGCACCACCGAGAATCTCAAGATTTACAAGACCCCTGACAAGCCTATCGCCCCCGATATTCCGCTGGCGGTGCTCATTGACGGCGGTTCGGCCAGTGCAGCCGAAATCACCGCAGGTGCCTTGCAGGACCTTGACCGCGCAGTCGTTCTTGGCTCGCGCTCCTACGGCAAGGGTCTGGTGCAGGCCACACGCCCGCTACCCTTCGACGGCATTCTCAAGGTGACCATCGCCAAATATTACATTCCCAGTGGCCGCCTTATTCAGGAAATCGACTACTCCCAGCGCAATGCCGACGGCACTGCTACGCGAGTTCCCGACAGTTTGACCAACGTTTTCTACACGGCACACGGTCGTGAGGTGCGCGATGGTGGCGGTATCACTCCCGACATCAAGATTGACTATCCGGAGATGAGCCGGCTGGTCTATAACATTGTGCGCGACAACTGGGCATTTGATTATGCCACCAAATATGCCAGCCAGCACGCCACAGTGCCCGCCCCGCGCGACTTTGACATAACCGATGAAATCTTCAACGACTTCAAGCAGTTTATCGACCCCAACCGCTTTGAATACGACAAAGTGTGCGAGACCGGCATCAAGAACCTGCGCAAGGTGGCCGAGGCCGAGGGTTATATGAACGACTCTACCCGCCTTGAGTTTGACCGCCTCGAGCAACTGCTCAAGCACAATCTCGACCAGGACCTCGACACCCACCGCAAGGAGATTGCCGAACTGCTCAAGTCTGAAATCATGAAGCGCTACTACTACGAGCGTGGCGTTATCGAGAACTCGCTCAATGCCGACGAGACTCTTGACAAGGCTCACGAGGTGTTTGCAACACCAGGCGAATTTGAGAAGATTCTCAACCTCAATGGTAAGGGTAAAGCCGCATCGACCAAGAAGACGAAGAAGTGAATCTTTCTCAGCTCTGCGACATAGTCAACCAACCATTGCGCCTTGATGCCATCAAGGCCATGCTTGCCAGCAAGCGCAATCGCGTGGTGGTCATCGACCAGCTTGCAGGTTCGGCGGCTTCTATGCTCTTTGCGCGCTTGCCACGCATGAAGCGTCCTTACCTCATTATAGCCAACGACCTCGACGAAGCGGGCTACATCTATCACGACCTGTGCCAGATTCTTGACGACAAGCAGGTGCTCATCTTCCCCTCGGGCTACAAACGCGACATCAAGTATGGTCAGGTTGACTCGCCTAACGAGATACTGCGCACCGAGGTGCTCAGCAAGTGGCATACGAAGGGCAAACTGCACTGCGTGGTCACCTTCCCCGAGGCGCTGGCCGAGAAAGTGTGCACCCGCGAGATGGTCGACAAGGCTACTATCCACATCGAGGTGAACGCCACCCTCGACCTCACCGATACTTGCAGCCGCCTGCGTGACTTCGGCTTCCGCGAGGTCGACTATGTGTATGAGCCTGGGCAGTTTGCGCTGCGCGGCTCCATTCTCGACGTGTTCTCCTATAGTCACGAGTTGCCTTACCGCATCGACTTCTTTGGCGACGAAATCGACAGCATCCGCACTTTCAATGTCGAGACCCAGCTCTCGCAGGAGCAGCTCGACAGCATCGACATACTGAACAACAGCGGCTCGGCCGAGTCGGGAACCTCCTTCCTCGAATTTGCCGGCACCGACACCATGCTCGTGTGCCGTGATGTGGAATGGCTCCGTCAACGCGTCAAGGCCATTACCGAGCAATCGATCTCGTCGAGCACGCTCATTGCCGAGGAGGGCGATGCCCATGCACTGAACAAGGTGGTGAATTTCGGCCTCTTCAGCGATGCACTGGACAAATGCCGTCGCATTGACTTCGCTCATGGCGAGAGTGCCGTCAAGGGTAACGCAAAATTGTCGCTCAACTGCACGCCGCAAGGCATCTACCACAAGAATTTCGACCTTATCAGCCAGTCGTTCCATGATTTCATGGAGAAGGGCTACCAGATATGCATCCTCAGCGACAGCCCCAAGCAGATAGAGCGCCTGCGTCTCATCTTTGAGGACCGACACGATAATATTGAGTTCACGCCTGTCGAGCACACGCTGCACGAGGGCTTTGTGGACCACGACCTGAAACTTTGCGTCTTCACCGACCATCAGATTTTTGACCGCTTCCACAAGTATAACCTCAAGAGCGACCGTGCCCGCTCGGGCAAACTCGCTCTCTCGCTCAAGGAACTCAACCAGATTGAGGTGGGCGACTACATTGTGCATGAGGACCATGGCATTGGCAAGTTTGGCGGTCTGGTGCGCTCGGGCATCAACGGCACCATGCAGGAGATGATCAAGCTCACCTACCTTAACGGCGACATCATCTTTGTTTCCATTCATGCCTTGCATAAGCTCTCCAAGTACAGGGGCAAGGAGGGTGTTGAACCACGCCTCAACAAATTGGGTAGCGGTGCGTGGAACCGCATGAAGAGCCGCACCAAGAGCAAACTGAAGGATATCGCGCGCGACCTCATTCGTCTTTACGCCAAGCGCCGCGAGGAGAAAGGCTTCGCCTTCTCGCCCGACGGTTACCTGCAGCAGGAACTCGAGGCGTCGTTCATCTATGAGGATACTCCCGACCAGCTCACCACCACCCAGGCTGTGAAAGCCGATATGGAGCGTGAGCGGCCCATGGACCGCTTGGTGTGCGGCGATGTGGGCTTCGGCAAGACCGAGGTCGCCATCCGAGCCGCCTTCAAGGCTGCTACCGACGGCAAGCAGACGGCTGTGCTTGTGCCCACTACCGTGCTTGCATTCCAGCACTTCCGCACCTTCACCGAGCGCCTCAAGGACTTCCCTGTGCGGGTCGAGTACCTGAGCCGTGCCCGCAAACCCAAAGAGGTGAAAGCTATTCTCAATGACTTGGCACTGGGTAAGATCGACATCATTATCGGCACCCATAAACTAGTGGGCAAGGCAGTGCAGTTTCATGATCTGGGCTTGCTTGTGGTCGATGAGGAACAGAAGTTTGGCGTGGGTGTCAAGGAGAAACTCAAGCAACTCAAGGTGAATGTCGACACGCTCACCCTCTCGGCAACGCCCATCCCGCGCACCTTGCAGTTCTCGCTCATGGGGGCCCGCGACCTGAGCGCCATCACCACCCCGCCCGCCAACCGTTACCCCATTCTCACCTCGCTCAATGCTCTCAACGACGACATTGTGCGCGAGGCCATCAATTTCGAACTCTCGCGCAATGGCCAGGTATTCTTCGTCAACAACCGCATCGACCAGCTGTCACGGCTCGAAGAGATGATACACCGCGTCGTTCCTGATGCCCGCGTGGTGACGGGCCATGGCCAGATGCCCCCCGAGGAACTTGAAAAGCGCATCATCGACTTCACCAATCACGACTATGATGTGCTGCTGGCCACCACCATTATCGAAAATGGCGTGGATATGCCCAATGTGAACACCATCATCATCAACAATGCACAGAACTATGGTTTGAGCGACCTGCACCAGCTGCGCGGACGCGTGGGACGCAGCAACCGCAAGGCTTTCTGCTACCTGCTGGTACCGCCCGGAATGCCCATCACGGCCGTGGCGCGCCGTCGTCTGCAGGCTATCGAGAGCTTCAGCGACTTGGGTGCTGGCATCCACATCGCCATGCAGGACCTCGACATACGTGGTGCGGGTAACCTGCTAGGTGCCGAACAGAGCGGTTTCATTGCCGACCTGGGCTATGAAACCTATCAGAAGATTCTGCGCGAGGCCATGCTTGAACTCAAAACCGAAGAGTTTGCCGACACCTTTGAGCAACAGGAGGAGGAAAAATCGCAAATCAGCGGCGAGGAAACCCAATATGCCACCGATTGTACCATCGATACCGACCTTGAACTCATGTTCCCGGCCAGTTATGTGCCACAGGAGAGCGAACGCATCAACCTCTACCGCGAACTTGACAATATGGAGAGTGACCGTGATGTGGAAGCCTTTGAGGTGCGGCTGCAAGACCGTTTCGGCAAGATTCCCGATATGGGCAAGGAACTCATTCGCATCGTGCCCCTACGCCGCGTGGCACGCTCGCTGGGTCTCGAGAAGGTGGTGCTCAAGCAGGGCAGCATGTATGTGTACTTCGTGGGTGCCGAAAACCGCGCCTACTATCAGTCGGCCGCTTTCGGTCGCATGCTCAACTACTTGCAGAACAATTCGCAGCGTTGCAAAATTCGCGAGAAGAACGGCCGCCGCTCCTTCCTTATCAGTCATGTGGCCACTGTTCAGACGGCTCTCGCCATCCTCCGCTCCATCACCCACCTCAACCCCGCCTGATTCACACTTTGAGATGAATCACATGAAGTGCGACCGTATGTCAAATAGGGTCGGAGCCCCCTCATAAGCATCTATACAACAAGATGTGTCAAATTTGCAACATTACTGCAAATCCGCTAAAACCACACATAAATCAATGAATAACAATATACTATATTCGTACACTTTTTTTAGAAATCTCAAAAAACTCAATATTTTTTTCTTGTTTTTCTTTGAAAATCTAAAAATTAGCAATATATTTGAACCGATTTTAAGTGTTACTGCAAATTTGTCATCAATCTTATGGAAGCAAACTATATTAATCGGGATTTGACGCAAACCATCCAAAGGCTCTTCGAAGTTTTTGAATCTGTCACACTCACCGGGCCACGGCAATCAGGAAAAACCACTCTGTGTCGCACCCTGTTTCAGCAACTTCCTTATGTGAATCTTGAGGACCAGATAACACTTGCCAAACTGAAAAACAACCCGCGCGACTTCCTTGCGCAGTTTGAGCACGGTTGCATTATCGATGAGGCTCAAAGGGCTCCCGAAGTTTTCTCTTATGTTCAACTCATTATCGACGAAGACAGATTCACTGATCGTCACGAACACAAATACATTCTCTCGGGCAGTAACAACCTTTCGCTCATACACAACATTACACAATCGTTGGCTGGCAGAACCGCCATTCTCAATCTGCTTCCACTCTCGTGCAATGAGCTGACCGCACACGGCATCAATTTCACAACCAACCAACTCTTGCTCAACGGTGGCTACCCTGCAGTGTGGCTCAGTGGAGAACAATATCGCTCTGTCATACTCGATAACTACTATACCACCTATGTTGAACGAGATGTAAGAAATCTTGTCAATCTTACCAACATGTTGCAATTCAACAACTTTGTGCGACTTTGTGCTGGCAGGGTTGGTACCGAGTTCAATGCCTCGTCACTTGCCGTCGAAGTTGGTGTCAGTGTGAACACGATCAAATCCTGGTTGAGTATTCTCACTGCATCCTACATCGTTTTCACCTTACAACCATTTTATGCAAACATAAACAAACGGCTTGTCAAGAAACCAAAAATTTACTTCTATGATACAGGGCTTGCTGCCCACCTCATGGGCATCAACACCCAAGAGCAACTTGCTGTGCATCCTTTGCGTGGATCTCTGTTTGAAAACATGGTGGTCACTGAATTCATGAAAAAGGCTGCCAATAACGGCATTAACGACAGCATGTACTTCTATCGTGACCGAACAAGAGAGGTTGACTTATTACAAATGTCAAACGACGGAACAATCAAAGCATTTGAGATAAAATCGGCAACACGCTATAATACCGACTTTGTCAGTAATCTCAATTATCTCAAGAAACTTATGGGCGATAAGGTAGTTAGTTCGACAGTGATTTACGATGGTCCCGAAGAACCGATATCATCCCAGCACAAACTTATCAACTACCGCAACCTGTAAAACTGGTCCTGATTATTTTGTGGCGAGGTTAATGAGGTAGATAATGATGGTGATGAGAGGTATCAAGAACCAGAACCACGAAAGTTTGTTGCGAGTCCATTTCTTGGCTTGCGATGCAACGGCTCCCACAGCTTCACCAACAGGCGACAGGGTTTGTGTCCACCGCTGAGTTATCATGAGGCCCGGCACATTGCTCATCGTCAGGTCAATGCCATTTGTGAATTGCTGCACTACCTGTGTGGCAGCCTGCTTCACTCCACCCGTCGCCATCGATTCTATTGAACCCGCCGAGGGAATAGAAGGTATTGAAGGTATGGATGGTATCGAAGGTATGGATGGCATCGAAGGAATAGAACCAATACCTGCATTGCTGGCCACTTGCTGGGCAGCCTGCGTTGCGACACGCCTCACTTCGCCTTTTACACCCTCTACCGACGGAATGGAAGGTATCGATGGCATGGATGGCTTAGCCGATGGCACAGGTGGCGGCGCACCTTGCTGAACAGGCGGGGCTACTGGTTGCTGAACTGGTGGCGCCATTTGAGGTTGAACGGGTGGCGGTGCCATTTGAGGCTGAACGGGTGGTGGAGCACCGACTGGTGTTTGAACTATAGGAGTACCGCACACATCGCATTGGGTAATGCCTTCATGCACATAATGCCCACAGTTTGAACAAATTGCCATAACTATATCGTTTTTATTGTTACTAATCTAGTTGTTGAATGTTTTAGCCAATTTTGATCATAGTATTGCCCATGTCCTCGGCAAACGACTCAAAGGTGTAGCCTATTTTGGCAAGTGCCGTCTCGACCTCGTCCAGTGTGGCCCCTGACTCGAACTTGCGAACCACCTCCACCGCCGTTTTCAGCTTGGGAGAAATCTGCGAACCGCCGTTGATGTTAGCACGGTCCAGGTCGCGGGGCACGGTGAACTGGTCAAAGATCTTCACCTCCTGGCGGCCGCCTTCCATCATCTCGCCGATGGCGTCGGCCTGTTTCTTCACGCGCTCCAGCGGGTTCTTGATCATTTTGGCCTCTTCAAACAGCTGACGACCACGCTCAAAGCGCTCCATGCCCTTATATTTCACTGCGCCGCCCACCTGCATGGCGTCGTCAAGCGCCTCGCCATGGCGGCCGCCAAGCATCTTCTCCACATCGGGGCCATAGCTTTCGGGATGAGTGAGTTCGTCCTGGATGATGGTCTGGTCCATCTTCTTCCCGTAGCGCGCTTCTATGTTCTCTTTCAGGCTCAGCGGAGCATCGTTGGTGTCGGCCTTGAAGCCGCCTGTCGACTCATTGTAGAACTTCTCATTATAGATTTTCTCCACCAGTTTCTGGTTCTTGATGGTCTTCCAGGTGCCGTCAGAATCCAGGTACTGGTAGGTGGCATCGCGGTCCAAGGTCAAGGTCAGGCCTTCGTCAAGGTCGGCGCGGCTCTTGCTCGACATGCACTTGGGTCTGACGGGCTTGCCGCCCAGCCGCTTCGACAACTCAGCCTCCACAGCCGCATCGGTGCGAGCATACAGGTCCTTGAGGTGGCCGTTGAAGTCCTTGCGCGTGGCGGTAAAGCCAATGCCTTTTTGCTTGAGCAGGTACATCGTCTGCTTGTCGCCCTGACACTGCATGATAATCTTGTCACGCAATGCCTTGTTTGTCGGTGTGGGGTTGGATCGGTACATCTCGCAGGCGGCACGCAGATCCTGCACATTCTGGTTAGCACGGGCGCGCCCGAAGCTGGTGGCTTCGTCCAGGTCTATGTTGTTCTTGCCGGCGCCTGCCTTGCCCTTGAGGCCGACATCATTCATGAGATCGTCGGCATCAACCTTGGCTTGGGCGGTCGATTTGTTGAATATGTGTATCTCCTTGGTCAAGTAGCTCAACTTGGATTTGGTCCAGAAATCGGCCACATTAATACCGCTCATCTCCTCGAACGCCAAATTCATGTTCTCGGGAGTAAAGCCCATACTCTGCGCCTTGGCGAAGCCTTTCTCCATCATCTTACCCATGATGTATTGCTGTACCACCACCTTGGCGCCCACGCACCAGCCCTCCATGATGCTGTCGCCACCGTTCATGGCGTAGTCGCGCATGTCGCCTAATATCTCGACGACGGTGAACGCCGTGCTCACCCACGGGGCGAAGATGCCGATGAAGAGGTTGCCCAGCAGGCCCGCGTTCTGCTGCACGGTGCGGGCCGCATCAAACCACGACATGACGAACATGCCCAGCTCGTCGGCAAAGGTGACGCGAGGCCCCGGGTCGGCATTGGCGCCCGCCTTGCGGCCCGAATAGACATCGGCATAGGTCCTGGCCACCATCTTGACGCTGGCCTTGTCGTAGCCGAACGACTGGTCCTCGTCATGCGCCTCACGCAGCATCTTGATGAACTTGAGCAGCGGGAACAGGTTGTCGACCAGGTGCTGGCGGTAGATCTCGCTTGCGATGTGGTCGAGCTGGTCGGAGATGCGCTGGTCCTCCTTCTGCGCCGCGGCCCAGTCCTGGTCGCTCACAAAGTGTCGCACGGGCTGCGAGCACATGCGCACACCCACCGTTGAGGTGTATTCGCGGTCGTTGATCTTCACGGTGATCTCCAGCGAAGCCGCTAGGCGGTTGGGCGCGGTAAGCATGTGGCTGCAGCAGCGCACCAGGCAGATGCGGCCGTTTTCGGGGTCGATGCCGTTGGTCGGCGCAATCTGCAGGCCCAGCTTGTCTATCATGTACTGCTTCTCGGCATCCTTCGCCTTCACCTTGAAGCCCACTTCCATGGTCTCTTGGTTGAAGTAGGGTATGGGATAGAGCTTGAGCAGCTGGTTGTGCTCCTCGTCATAGTCGTAGAGTGTGAGACACACGCGTGTCTCGGCCGGCACGTAATACTTGTCCCTGGCGTGCACGCCTACGCCACGCAGCTTGTGGTTCAGCGGCTCATGCTCCTCGATGAAGCACTTGATGTCCCTCACCTTGATGGCAAGTCCCATGTAGTAGCGGAACATGGTGATGCCGCCCTTCACCTCGCTGCCGCCCGAGCGCGTGGCCTTGATGTTGAGTTTGTAGGAGATGTATTTGCCAGGAACACCTGGATGCTGCTCCTCGTCGAGCACCAGGTCGTTGATGATGGCGTAGTGCATCTGGTCTTTCTCGCTCCACTCCACGCGCACCTTGTAGTCTTGGCTGGGCTTGCCGCTCTGCGTGATGGTGGCCTCCACGGGGTCTTTCTGCGGGTCAATGCCTACCACCACGAAGGGCAGGCGCACCTCTTTCTTGTAGAAGGCGGGCAGCGTGAGGTTGTCCTGCCCGAACAGCACCTCGCCCGTCTCCACAAGGAAGTGCAGGCGGTTCACGAATCCCGCCTCGCCGTTCACCATCTTGGCGGTCAGCACGGCATCATCGGGTACACTGGGGAGTTCAGGCGCAGTGATCCATGTGGCGCGCCAGTCGCCCACCATGCCAGCGTCGCGCACCTGCAGGTAGCCGTCGCCCGTCTCGAACTGTATCATTGCCGTCATCTGCGGGTCGGTGAACGACCCTTGGGCGGTGTGGGCCACGATGCGGGCCAGCACCTGACGTGGGGCATCGCCCACGAGCAGCGTGTTGCCGAAGTCCTTATAGACCTGCATTTCGAAGGTCACGTTGGGCTGCTCTTTCTCGTCCTTACCGTTCTTGTCTTTCTTGCGGGTGAGCGCGAAGCCCGTAAGAGCCAGAATCACGCTCAGCGGGATGAAGTAGCCCCACGGGCCGCTATCGCTCGACGCGTCATTGTCCTCTTCAACATAGGAAACATCTTCAGTACTGGCAAGCGAAGAACCTTCATCCTTTACTGTATAATCAATGCGTAGAGAAAAGTCAATAGTTTCATAACCAAACCCATGATATTTATGAAAACCACTTATCTCTAGATAAACCGTGAAATGCTCCATTCCTTTCGGCACCTCGAACGACAGGTTTGCCGATGGGGTATCGCCTATATTACAATCAATCGCAGTATAAGAATAAAAACCATTATCATCATAACAATTATGTCGGGTGATTGGCAAAACCTTTTCTGGTGATGTCTCAACCACAGCCACATGCGCCCTAAAGGTTTTTGTGATATCACTTTTATTCGAAACATTAGTAATGCTTATTGAGCCATTAAATATGTCGCCCTCTTTGATTGTGCCTAAGTAATAAATCTCCCGCTTGTTAGCCACTTGATTATCTTGGGAGTCACTCTCCTTCTTAACATTTCCACCGGCAAAACTGTATGTTATGTTGGTATATGTGTCATAATCTGCCGCTGTAGAAGGATTGGAACTAATTGGCCTACACAACCGGACTGAGCCACTCTCGGCCATCGCCACCATAGGCAACAGCAGCATCACGAGCAGCAGGACTGTTTTTATTGTAGAATTTTTCATTTTTTCAGTTCTTAGGCTAAGTATTACTGGAAAATAAAATCAATTTTGACAAATTTAAGACAAAATCTTCACTTTTGCAAATGTTTCGGCCCGTGAGCACATAAACCTTAAGCAAATTCCGTCATTTTCTTCAATACTTAAACCCAAATCGGTCATTAGGCCGAAAATGTTGTTTTTTTAGTTCTTTTTACGCCATTACAGCATTTTTGTCAGCATCTTGCTGCCACTGTTGCCTCACCGTAGCCCGCTACGCCATCGCCACCAGTGTGGCAATCTGCTTGACATAAATGTTGCTCTGACGTAAATCCTAATGACCGAATTGGGTTTAAACTCTGCCGTCCCTACGGGACTAAATGCGGAATACACAAAATTGATAGGGGCTCTCGGCAATGTTGAGAACAATTTCAATGCCCTTTGGGCACCGCGCACCGCTCTTGCGAGCGACTTTCGCTTTGAAATGTTCTCGAGCACTTCGTGGTTCCCCCCTGCCTAAATTCTTGACAGTCCTAACGGACTTTTTTCAGATTCCTATATCGTTTCTGGTATTTACTTGACTTGTTTAATGGCGTTATCAAAATCCTTGGCGCCACCAGTCTCGCCAAAGAGCTTCTTGAGCAGGCGCACACGGGTGTTGGTGATAGCCTGAGGTGTGGAAATGGTCAGGGTTGCAATCTCAGTGGGCAGAAAATTATGGATGGTGAGCAGGCACACCATCTGTTCTTTTGAGTTGAGTGTGGAGAGCAGCTCACGTAATTTGGGGTTTTGCGCATAAGAGAGTTGCGCCAGTTCGTTGGCATCTTCATCGGCAACGGGTTTACCTTTGTTGGCCGAGGCATGCAGTCGCGAAACAGTCTGCTTCATCTGCATGGAGTTCTCGCGTTGCTCTCGCTCTTTCAGTCGTCGCATTTGTGTGAGTTCAGAGCGTGTGAGATTAAATTGTTGCTGGCTCTCGGCAAAGCGGGCATTAAGCTTGTCGATGCGACGGCGGCTATACCACACAAATAATGCCGATATGATCATCAGGAATATGATGGCAGCCAGCAAAGCAATGACAGTTCTATACTGGCGGCGCTCCTTTAACTGCTCATCAAATTGTGACATCATGTTCATGATGCCTGCCGCATCGTTGTGCTCGTAGAGGTTGCGATACACCTCGTTGAGTCGCCGGCTATACTCACCCGCATTCTTCGTGTCGCCCAGCAAGGTCAGATGTTCGATTAGCAGTTGGTAGGACTGGATGGCGACATCGGGTGAGAGCGAAGAGGTGAGCCGGTACCATTGAAGCATGGCCGATGCCGTGTCGCCTTCCTGCACATATATGTCGGCCAGGAGTTTACATCCTCGGTCGGTGGGAGATATCTGCATAGATTCAAACAGGAAATGCTTTGCCTCATCTATCTTTCCCGTCTTCATCAGATAGCTGGCATTGTTCACGAGATAGTTGGCCCGCACATCGCCCTGAGTGCTGTCGACAAGAGGCTTGGCTTGCTCTAAATAGTATTTCAGACTGTCCTTCTCGCCCAACACATCAAATGTGGTTGCAATGTTGTTAAGCGTCTGCAATGCCCACTGCTTGTTATCAGCTTGCTGGGCGGCATACAATGCCTGCTTGTAGTAGCGTAATGTGGTGATGTGGTCGCCCACATTGTCGTTCACATCGCCCAGCACCGAATAGAGAAACCAGTCGAAAGCGGTTTCATGCAGGCTGCCAGCCATTTGCTCGGCTCGTTTCATCGACAGAATAGCCTCGCGGGTCTTTTGCTGGTGGTACAGGACAATTCCATGATGTAGCAATGCCCGGGCAAGATGCCTGTCGTCGCCATGCTGCTCGAAGTACTTCCTGCTTGCACTTATCAACGAGTCGTCGCCCATATAGAGCCCGCTACGGTGAATGGCTTCAGTATAGAGAAGGCCAAAGAGAGCCCGATCAGCTTCACTCATCACGGTGTCGTTCCAGCATGGAGCCAGCATTCTCACAACCGAGTCGGGTTGAGTGAACACCATTTGATCGGCTTTAGTTAAAAGTTCATTGTGGGACTGCTCATGTGAGCAGCCCACAATAATAAAAAGGATTATTATGCATAAGATGTTTCTCATTTCTTGGGGGAGAATACAATAGGTAATGAGAAGTTTACTCTCACCGGTTTCCCTTTCTCCTTTCCTGGGTTCCACTTGGGCATGGCCTTCACCACCCTGAGGGCTTCAGCATCGAGCGAGGGAAATATTTTTTTTGCAACTCTCACATTAGATATACTGCCATCGGCTTCAACCACAAACATGACCAAAATCCTGCCTCCGACATTTTGCTTTTTAGCATCTTTCGGATAGTTAAGATTGGTTTGAAGAAATTCAATCATGGCAGGCATGCCGCCGGGAAACTCTGGCATCTGTTCAACTACATCATAGACATTTTGCTTGCTCTGCGATACAACAGTTTTCTGTGCATTTGCCGTCATGAGGCACAAAACAGCCATCATAGACATTAAAATCAATTTTTTCATTTTCTTAATTTTTTTGAATCGTTCAACAATCGGGTTGTCTGTCCGGACGATGCAAAATTAGATACAGCCATGAATTGCTGCAAGAATTTAATTACACAATATTACACCCAGCGCAAAAAACCTGAATTATAGCGTTATTCTTTAGGCATGACCTTTTGAAAACGGAACATAGTACCGTAGAAAAAGGCTTCCTGATTGTCGGCAATGAACTGCTCGCGGTCAGCAGGTGTGAGCGGAACCAACTTTATCTCTTTTGTCTTGTTCATTCCTCTTATGGCTACTTGTAATCAAGCACTGCAATGATGGTTTTGCCGTAAACCGATTCAAGTAGTGGGGATGGTGGTCCATCCTTGCGGGATGAGGTCGGGCACTGTGCCGTCGGGCAGCCAGCGCTCGGGGGCTATCACAATCTTGTCGTCGTGCGCATTGAGCCAGCCAGCCCACCAGCTCGCTAGCGTGTTAGCGAGAATGTTGTGGTTGGCCATGCACAGGTAGGGCATCACTTTCAGTTCCTTCTCGGCAGGATAGGCAATCATCTCGACAGGCGCGCCTTGAAACTCCAGGTGTTTCTTTGCCCATTCCACATCGGTGGTGAGCACATAAAACGGCTTGTGCCCCACGCTGGCTATCACATTGGCTATGGCCCAATTATAGTAGTCGGGAGTGCAGGTATTCTCTTTGCTCTCGGGGTTATAGATGTGAATTGTGGTCACATCTTTTCGGGAGAGCATCTTGATGAGTTCAAACGATGATGCCGGCAATTTCTTGGCAGGCACAGTGTACATCTCGCGCACCTCCTGCGCAAAGTCTTCGAAGTAGCGGGGTGAGAGCCACTGGCCTTCGAGATAGGTGTCGGTGGCCTCCAGCAATTCGGGTTTGTAGGTATTATCCACCTCCTTATATACGGCACCGGCCGGTTTCTTGAACCATGCCAAAAAGCGGTTTTTCCATCCGCCCTTGCCGTAGTGTTTCAAATCGGCCTCCTCGGCCAGCAGGTAGCGGTCGAGCATGAAATGGCTGCGTAGCCACTGCTCGGGCACATGCAGCCGAGCCTCGGGGTCGCGGCGCTGTAGCGCCATGTAAAACGCATACTGAAACATCTGTTCGGCAATTGTGCCCTGCAATTTCACCACATTCATCGTCATCAATTTTTAGTTACTCCACAAATTTACAAAAACTTCCTCAGCCCGCCAAATCTCCCCGCCAGCTTCAATAGGAAATCAGAGGTTTCAGAGTGCTCTGAGAACTCAGGGACCTCCGAGAAAGGGAAAAAACTGCTTTTGTGTAAAAAATACACGAAA